>JBPCPG010000046.1:0-4450 GCA_050999445.1 Nakamurella sp.
CGAGCAGATCATCGACCGTGACGAATAGGTAACCTTCGCGGAGCAGCTCATTGACCACGATCTTGACGGCCTCCACGGTATTGGCGCGGTTTCCCCCACGCGAATCGAAACCGTCGTGAAAGATCAAGATTGACCCCGGCCTGACTTTGGCCAACGCTCGCTCGGCAATCCGTTGCGGGTTCGGCTGAAACACCTCGAAAGGATGGCAGAACTCACCCGAGATGGGCTGAAGGTTGTGATGGCGCAGCGTGGCATAGAGGGCTGGCGTGCGGAGCAACCAGGGCGGCCGGTAGAGCGCAGGAGTCCGTCCGATTACCTGCGTCAGGACGTGCTGAGCAGCTTGCGTCTGAGCGCGCTGAGCGCGCGGACGCACACACTGCAGGAATTCGTGAGAATAGCTGTGGTTTCCGATCACATGTCCCTGCCGCACGAGAGCGGCCGTTGCGTCCGGGAAGCGTTCGACGCATCTGCCCACCTGGAAGAAGGTGGCTTTGATGGCCTTGCCCGCCAGGAAGTCTCCGATCTGCGTCGTGAACGGTTCGTTGGGACCGTCGTCGAACGTCAGAGCTATCACTCTCTCGGACCGTGCGCCGCGGAAGGGAAACGGACCGAGCAGTTGCGAGCGCGACGAGAGCATGGTCCAGGAGGCCGCCGACACGACACCGGCCAGTCCGAACAGCCGGGGGGCCCGACGGGCCGAGTGCTCGTACATCGTTGTCAGTCCCGAGGTTGATAGGGGATCTTCAGCCGTGAATTCGCTGCGGCAGTGGGCGGCCGGCGAAAGGCCGGGGCCATACCCAGGATAGGACGGCCGAAAACCCGATTCAGCGCATATCCGAGGATGTAGTAGTAGAAGAAGGATACGGTGAAGTTGTAAAGGGCGCCCTGCTCCATGCGCCGCGCCGAGGTATGGGTGGAATTGGTCGCGTCGAAAGCTACCGTACCCTGTTTCCGCATCCTGCGGAGAAGGTCCAGTTCGTCCCCGCCCTGGGCGAGACGGGTGTCGTAACCAGTGAACGCATCCTTGCGGAACGCGAAATTCGTTGCGGTGATGTAGAGGACCGGGCCGCCGCAGCGCTGGATCAGCGCGACCGCACCGAACAGCAGTCTCTGCACAGCCACACCCCAGCGGGGACCGTCGTGGAAATAGCACGGGCCACCGACCGCAACGATGCGGCGGTCTTGGGTGAACCATCTTTCGATGTTCGACAGCCAGTTCGGTTCGTAAATGGTGTCGGCATCGGCGGATACGATGATCTCGCCGGTGGCGCAGTCGGTTCCGCGTTGTCTGGCTTGGCACACGCCAGGGGTTGGTTCGAAGATCACTGTGGCTCCGGCGACCCGGGCGAGCGGGCCCGTCCGATCGGTGCTGTTGTTGTCAACGACGATCACTTCGAACGAACCGGGGTAGTCCTGTGCAGCCAACGAAGCCAGGCAATCGCCCAGGTAATACTCTTCGTTGAAAGCAGGAATGACGATACTGAATCGGGGCGCCTCGCCCTCAGTCGGCCGCCTGAGCACCAGCTGTCGCACCGCTCTCTGCCCGTCGTTGATCCAAGTACTATCGCAACAGTAGTACGCCTCGGGTCTGGTGGTCCGACGACCTCTCGAACCCGAAGGACTTGAAAGGGCCGACCATGACCTGCTGCCGCGAGCGCTAGGACGGGATGGTGACAGCTGCGGTGCTCGCGGCGCTGGCCAGCGCCTTCTGCTTCGGATTGGCTGCCACGCTACAACAGCAAGAAGCCGGTCTGGCGACGGCGTCCGGCGTCGGCGATCCTCGCCTGCTGTGGCGGTTGGCGCACCGACCGATATGGGTCGCCGGAATCTTCGCGGATGTTCTTGCCGCCGCCCTGCATGTTCTTGCCCTGTCGGTGGGATCGGTGGCTCTGGTACAGCCATTGGGTGTCACCGGTCTGTTGTTCGCGATCATTCTGGTGGCCATCTGGCGGCGCCAACGCGTGCAGGGCCGCGACATCGCCGCCGCGGTGGCCGTGCTGGCCGGCTTGGCTGGGTTGTTGCGGCTGGCTCAGGGTGAGGCGCCGACCGGCGCGGTCGGTCATCGAACGGTGATTATCACGGTGTCCGCCATCACTGTTGCACTTGCCGCCGGCGTCGCCGGGCTCGCCAGCGTCGCGGCTGGTCGGGCCCGTGCCCTACTGCTCGCCGCCGGCGCGGGAATCTCGTTCGGGATCATCGCGGTGTTGGTCCGGGCTTTCCTGCAGCTGATCGGCCAGCCTGGGCAGGGCCAGGCGATGATCTGGGCGGCCGTCGGTATCGGATTGCTGGCACTCACGGGTTATCTCTTGCTGCAGCATGCCTACCGCGTCGGGCACTTTGCAGCCACCCTGGCCACCGCGGTGGTTCTCGACCCGGCGGCGGCCATCGTAGGCAGCATGTTCGTGCTGAACGAGCCGCTGCCCCACACGCCGGGCCAAGGGATCGCCGCTGCGCTATCGGCCACGGCCGTTATCGCCGGAATCGCGGTGCTGGTCAGCTCACCGGCCCACGTTTTCACGGTCGCCGTACCGGGATCCCACCCCAAAGGCGGCGAGTGCTGATGTGGTGTCAGCAGAGGTGATACCGCCGTGAACCGCGCCGACGACCCGGAGGGTCGCTCGCTACCGCCAGTTCCGACGAAGCGTCAATTCCCGGGTCCGACCCTTCCGTTCCCGCTCGTGAGTCGGCGCCGCCTACCCTCGTCGCCGCAAACCCGCTGATTCGCCATGCTGCGGCGGCGAACAGCGGTGCTGCCAGGACGTCCACCGTCCAATGGGCGTGCTGCACCAACAGCAGGACGCCCACCGTGGTGGCGACTGCTGCCACCGCCATTTTGGCGCGGCGCGTGCTGACCAGGGCGATGAGCAGCACAAGGGTCGCGGTGTGCCCGGAGAAGAAGAGATCCCTGGTCTCAGGAGTGCTTCCCGGGTAGAACAGTTGCCCGATCGGATCGGGCAGCGCGATCTCCCCCGGAGGAGCCGTCAGCGGCACCAGCGTCATGGCGACCATGCGCAGGGTGAACAGCAGTACCAGGGCGAGGCCGCCGCGGATCAGCACCAGCGGACGGGCAATGCAGGCGCCGACGACCAGCGCGAGGGTGCTGATCAGCAGGGCGAAGATGGCGGTGCTAACCGGGGCGGGACCGAGCAGCTGCAGCAGGGGCTCGGGCGGGGTGCGGCCAGGTCGACGGTCTACCGCGTTGAAGATCGACGGGGTGATGACCGGACTGATTGCCGCGGCGGCCGAGGTTGCCAGCAACGTCCACCTGAATCTTCGTTGCGACCAGGCGTCCGACCAGGCTGCAACGATCTCCCACTGGTTTCCGCGTGTCATGCCGGCGCAGCAGCGCGGGTGGTCGAGTTCATGCGGCTCCGTTCAAGCAGATCCTCAATGGCGTGCAACATACTCCATTGCCCCGGCAGGATACGTTCGTGAGTCGGTCCTCTTGGTGACTCAGGACCTGCCGCGCGATAGGGGCCGCTCGGCCGGCCGATCTCCACCGTGCCGACGCAGCATCGACCAGCCGAGAATCCCGGCCCAGATGACCGCGAGCACCACCCCGAATCCCAGCGGGTAGTTGCGGTCAAGCAGCGATGGGTTGTCGGGCCGCAGACCGGCCGGCCGAGGAACGGCAGCGCGATCGCGAACATGGCGGCAGACAGCACGACCCCTGCCACCAAGGTAATCCGCGACGTGCCAGGTGTCGACGGTTTCCTGGGGGCATCGAGCATGGAGCGGCTACCCACCGAGGTGGCGATGGTCTAGCACGTGACGAAATACACTCACATCAGACTGGCCGAGCACAGCCAGCAGGAGGCGTGACGCACGTGTACCGAACGACGATTCTCTACGGCACGCCCACCGACCCCGAGGCGTTCCGCGGCTACTACTACGACACCCACATCCCGATCGCCCGCCGGATGAAGGGGCTCACCGGCTGGAACCTGCAATGGATCGATAGCGACCCTGCGGCGCCTGGCAAATACTTGCTGGTGGCGGAGTTGTACGCCGAGTCGGCCGACGCGATGAACGCGATCCTTGCCTCCCCCGAAGGTAAGGCGGCGAGCGCGGATCTGGACCACTTCATCACTGGCGGGGTGGCGTTCCTGGCCGGCGCCGAAGAGCAGGTCGACCTCGGATGACGGGGCAGCAGCTCACCGTCGCGGTCGTCGGTCTCGGCTTCGGCCAGGACTTTGTTCCGATCTATTTGAGCCATCCGGATGTGGCGTCGGTGGTGCTCGTCGAGCCGGATGCGCGGCGCCGGCAACAGGTCTCGGCTGGGTTCGGGCTCGCTGAGGATACGCGGATGTCGCGGATGCGCTAACCGATCCCACTGTCGACGCCGTGCACATTCTGGCACCGGTGTTCCGGCATGCGGACATGGTGGTCGCTGCGTTGGACGCCGGAAAGCACGTCGCCTGCGCTGTGCCGATGGCCACCACGCTGGCCG
>JBPCPG010000067.1:0-15239 GCA_050999445.1 Nakamurella sp.
CGGCTGCCGCGACCGGGGTCGCCGCGGGCATCGCCGGCATCGGGTTGTCGTTGCTGCTGCACCTGGTGCAGCACCTCGCATTCGGGTACACCGAGGAAACGTTCCTCACCGGTGTCGAGCAGGCCACGGCCGCCCGGCGAGTGCTCGCCCTGACGATCGGCGGCTTGATCGTGGGCACGGGCTGGTGGGCGCTACGACGGTCGGCCCGGGCCGTTCCCTCGGTCGAGCAGGTACTCGCCGATCCCGGCCGAGCATTCCCGGCGGTGCTGGTCACCGTGGATGCGGCCCTCCAGATCGTGGCCGTCGGGGCGGGCGCTTCCCTTGGCAGGGAAGGCGCGCCACGGCAGGTCGGCGCAATCCTGGGCCATCTGTTGTCGATCAGGATGGGCCTGACGGCGGCCCAACGGCGGACCATCGTCGCCTGCGGCGCGGGGTCGGGATTGGCCGCGGTCTACAACGTGCCGCTGGGAGGTGCCTTGTTCACTCTGGAGATCCTGCTGTCCTCGGCCGCCCTGTCCGATGTGGTTCCCGCGTTGCTCAGTTCCGCGGTGGCCACCGCCACCACCTGGCCGATTCTGTCCAACAGGCCGACCTACGCGGTACCGACGGTGGCGATGCACCCGGCGTTGCTGGTGTGGGCACTGCTGATCGGACCGTTCGCCGGCGCGGTCGGGTTGGGATTTGTCCGACTGATTGCCGTCGCCCGCACCTGGACCCCGACCGGATGGCGCCTGGCCGCCTCTATTCCGGTCACGTTCACCGTGGTCGGTGCGGTGGCGATCGCCTATCCGCAGTTGCTCGGCAACGGCAAAGGTCCCGCCCAGCTGGCCTTCGACGGAACCCTGAGCCTGCTGGTACTGGGAATCCTGGTAGCGCTCAAACCGCTGGCGACCGCGGTCTGTCTGGCGGGCGGCGCGTCCGGTGGTCTGCTCACTCCCGCCTTGGCCACCGGCGCGATGTTCGGCGCGCTAGCGGGCGGGGCCTGGTCGCTGCTGTGGCCCGGCGCCGCGATCGCCGCCTACGCCATCGTGGCCGCCGCAGCCGTGTTGGCAACCACTCAGAAGGCTCCCCTGTGTGCCATCGTCCTGGTCCTGGAGTTCACCCACACCGGATTGGAGTTGGCGGTACCCACTCTGCTGGCCGTCGTCGGCGCCCTGCTCACCGCTTCCCTGCTCGGCAAATTCCTCACCACCCGAGCCGGGCCCGCGGTCGCACGGTCGTAGACGGGTTCAGACGGCGCTTCTAACGGGCGCCACGCCGGCCACATGCCGATCAGTGCCCGGTCAACATGGCGAGAACCCGGTCGTAGTTGCCGTCCGCTTCGGCGAACCGCAACATCTTGACCCGTTCGACGCAGATTTCGGTGGCCGCGGGCTGGGCCGCAAGAATGGTCATCACCTCGGTCAGGTAGTCCGCCAGCGGCATCGCGTTGTCGTCGTTCTGCTGACCCATCAAGGTGGTTTGTACGGCGGGTGGAATGAGCTCCAGCACCTGCGCCCCCGTGTCGGCCAACTGCACTCGCAGACTCTGGGTGAACGAGTGGATTGCGGCCTTCGTGGCGTTGTACGTCGGGGTGACCGGCAGCGGTACGAACGCGAGTCCGGACGACACGTTCATGATCACCGCGTCGTCCCGGGCGACCAGGGAGGGAAGGAAGGCAGCGAGCATGCGGATCGACCCGAGCAGGTTGACGGTGATGGTCGCCTCGGAGGTGGCCAGGAACGAAGGGTCGAGCAGGTTCTCGGTTCCCATGACGCCGGCCATGTTGATCAGCACGTTCAGGTCCGGGTACTTCCTCGTCACGCTGTCGGAAACCGCGGCGATCGAATCCGGGTCGGCGACGTCGAGCAGGACGGCATCAACGCCGTCGTTCTCCGCCGCGATCTGATCCAGCAGTTCCTGACGCCGACCCGCGACGATCACCTTGTTGCCGGCGGCGTGAAATCGCAGCGCCAGGCCGTGGCCGATACCCGATGTGCCACCGGTGATCAGGATGGTGTTGCCAGTTGTCTTCATGGTCGTTGCTCCTCGTGTCAGCGGGGCCAATCGCCCCTGTCGCCCAATCTGCCCGCGGCACCGGGCCGGTAGGGAGGAGAGTTTGATCCAGGGAGTCGCGCTCCCTGGGATCGGGTTCAACCCGACGATCGGTCGCGCGGGCCACCGGGGGCGCGATCCTCGTTGGCCAGGCTCTGAGTTCCGATCACCGAAAGCAGTTCCAGCTTGCCGTTGTCGACGCTGCCCGGGGTGGCGGTGAAGATCAACAGAACCTGGGCATCGTTCTCGTTGATCAACAGTTGGCAGTCCAATTCGATTTCGCCGAGTTCCGGATGCACCAGTGTCTTGTGTTGGTCCGCCTTGACCGCCACCTCGTGCCGGGCCCAGAGCTCGGCGAACTCACCGCTGCACTCCAGGAGTCCGCGGACCACCTTCCCTGCCGGCGAGGACGTTCCGGCCCGGCTCATCGCGGCTCGAAGCTGGGCGACCTGCAGGCGGCTCTGGTACGCGTGGTCCCGCTCGGGGTATTTGCCCCGTTCGGACGGATCGGTGAACCACCGGTAGACGGCGCTTCGGGACAGGCCACCGAAATCTGTTTGATTCCCCAGAAGTGCGACGGCCATGGGGTTCTGGACCAAAGTTTCGCCGAACTCGCTGATCACCATGGCGGGAGTGTCGTGCAGGCGGTCGAGTACCCGCATCAGCGCTGGGCTGACGTGGTCGGTCCGGACCACCCGCGCAGGTGCGGAGCGACCGGCCATCCGGAACAGATGATCGCGCTCGTCGAGGCTGAGCCGCAGACCCCGGGCCAACGCGCCGAGCATCTGCTCGGACGGCTGGGAGCCTCGCTGCTGCTCGAGTCGGCTGTACGTGTCGGTCGACATCCCGGACAGCGCAGCCACTTCCTCTCGTCGCAGACCGGCGGTTCGGCGCCGCGGCCCTTTCGCCAGTCCGACATCTTCCGGTTGCAAGGCCTCTCGACGGCGGCGGAGAAAGTCGGCCAACCCGATGCGTTCCATCCGCCCATTGTCGGGCGGCACGCTTTCCGCTGCCAGGGAGCGTCCCTCCCTGGATGAACACTCCCCTCCCGTTCCCGCGGTTCTGCGCAGATGCTGGGCAATGGCGCCGGGATCCGACCGCCTACCCCAGGGACCGAGGAGATCGATCATGACCGCACCACAGAGCTGGACCGTCGACTGGCTGCCTGACCTGACAGGCCGCACCGCGGTCGTCACCGGTGCTTCCAGTGGCCTGGGTCAGGCCACCGCCGGCGCCCTCGCCGGCGCAGGTGCGCACGTGGTCCTGGCGGTGCGGGACACCGTCAAGGGCGCTCGGGTCGCGAATGCGCTGCCCGGCTCTACCGAGGTCCGCGCCCTGGAACTCGGCGACCTTGCCTCGGTGCGAGCGTTCGCCGCCCAATGGTCGGGCGATATCGATCTGCTGATCAACAATGCCGGCATCATGGCCGTGCCGCAGGGTCGCACGGTGGACGGTTTCGAACTCCAGATCGGCACCAACCACCTGGGACACTTCGCATTGACGAACCTGCTGCTGCCGCACCTCACGGGCAGGGTCGTCACCGTCTCCTCCGGTCTGGCCCGACTCGGACGACTGGACCCGGCCGATCTGAACTGGGACAAACGTCCCTACAAGCCCATGCGCGCCTATGCAACCTCAAAACTTGCCAACCTTCTCTTCACCACAGAATTACAACGGCGACTGACTTGGGCCGGCAGCGAAGTACGTGCGATGGCAGCCCATCCTGGTGTGGCAGCAACGTCTTTGGACCGGCATATCGGCGGCCTGCAGTCGGCGATCACGACATTTGGATACCGATTCATTGCACAGAAGAAGCTTGAGTACGGCGCACTTCCAACCTTGTTCGCCGCCGTCGAGGATGTGCCCGGCGACTCGTACGTCGGCCCGGACGGAAGGAAAGGCAAGCTTCCGAAGATCGATCACCGATCCAAGATCAGCGCCGACCCGCAGCTGGCGATCGAGCTGTGGAATGTTTCCGCCGAACTCACCGGGACAACCCAGCCGGCCTGAACCGCCGCCCCAGACCGGCTCTTTACGACTACCCAGTGTCACAGGAGCCGCGCCTGCCGCTGTGACTTTCACCCTATTGGAGTAGTTCTCAGTCGCTCGGCCGTCGTTCGGCCATCATCGTCGGTAGTCTGCTGGGGTGAACGGTTGCCGGCGAAAGCCGCGATCGCGGCAATGGGGTCGGTGTTCGGGGCACCCCCTCCCACTATCGGCGGCCATCCCCGTTGCCGTTGGGTCCGAACTGCTTGGGCCCCGCGTGAAATGGACGGACTGAATGCTGACCGAAGTAGGTGAAAGTTTGGAACCGACGGTTCCAGCGGTCCGTTCAGGTTTCCGTCGAGTAGCAGGGATCAGCGCCTCGCTCGTCGGTACGCAGGCGTTGACCAGCATTCTCGGTCTAGCGTTCTGGACGTTGGCGGCGCGAAATTTCGCGGCTACCGACGTCGGCGTTGCCGGGGCAGCGATCGCAATGATGATGCTGCTCGGCTCCTTGGGCTCTCTGGGGCTCGGCACGCTTTTGATCGCGCGCCTTCCGCTCACCGACCAAGGTGACCGACGCGTTCTGGTGCGCACCTGTCTGTTGGTGGCAGGGGGAACCAGCGCGTGTCTGGCGGTCGCCGTTCCCGAGGTGGCGGTGCACGTTTTCGGTGCCGACAATCTCCTTCCGCTGGTCGCGACTCCGCTGACCGTAGCCGCTTTCGCGGTTGGCACCGGCCTGATGGCAGTTGTCATGGTCCTCGACCAGGCGGTGCTGACGCTGGGCGTGGGCATCCTGCAGTTCGAACGGAACGTTCTCGCCAGCATCGTCAAGATCGCTGTCCTCGTCGGTTTCGGCGCGTCCGGCCTCAGCGGCGGAATGACCATCTTCATCGCCTGGGCGATCGGCACGCTGATCTCCCTGCCGGTGGTGTCCTGGCGGACCAGGGGCGGGCGGGTCCTGCAGGCGAACCGGCGCATCGTGGATCGGCGGGCTCTGACAGGTCTGGGACGCATGGCCGCGAGCCATCACGCGTTGAACACCACCTTGCAGGCAGCTCTACAGATTCTTCCGGTCATGGTGACCGTGTTGATCTCGGCCAGGGAAAACGCTTACTTCAACACCGCCGTGATGCTGTCCGGCTTCGTCTTCGCCCTGCCGTACGCGATCGCCATCGGTCTGTTCGCCTCGTCCAGTGGAAGCGAACGGGAGGTGCTCAGTCGGATTCGGCTCACCCTTCCGTTCAGCCTCGGCGTCAGCGTGCTGGCCAACCTGCTGATGTACCCGCTGGCCGGCTTCGTCCTCGGCCTGTTCGGTCAGTCCTACGCCTCTGCAGGGGTCGGCATCCTGCGGGCCCTGGTGCTGGCCGGCATTCCCTTCGTGATCAAGGATCACTACATCGCGCTGCGGCGGGTGCAGGGCCGCACCGCCGAGGCGGTCGCGCTGATGACCGGTTTTCTCGTGGTCGAACTCGCTGCCGCAGCGATCGGCGCCAAGCTGGCCGGAACCATCGGGCTCTGCCTTGCGTGGGTCGGGGTCCTCGCGGTGGAAGCAGCCGTGCTGTCAGTTCCGCTGTACCGCAGCTGGCGGCAGTTCCGCAGGGACGACGCGGTTCCGGCAAACGCCGCCATCGGCGGCGCGGACCCCGCGGTGCTCGTGGTGCATGCCGCCCGACTGGCTGACCAGCCGGCCGCGGACTCGGTGTCGCAGAGCGACATCGAGAACGAATCGAAGACCGTCTCGGTGACCACGGTGGCTCGCCGTCGCCTGCTCGGCTCGGCGAATCTTGCGGGTCCGACCATGGTGCTGATGGCTGTCGGTGTTCTGCTGATGGCGGTGGCGGCGAACGCCGGACGTGCCGGTACCGCCACCGGCGCGGCCAGCGCGACCTGGGTCGCCGGCCTGGTGCTGATCTTCCTGCCGGCGTGCTTTCGCGTCGTGGTGCGCAGCACCGGTCACGCGGAGCGGATGATCCTGGCTGTCGCGCTGCCGGTAATTCTGCAGTTCAGCAGGCTGGTCCTGAACCCGACGCAGTTCGCGTTCCATGACGAACTCATCCACGCAAACACTCTTCGGCAGATCGACGAAAGCTCGCGGCTGTTCACCGACAACTCGTTGTTACCGGTGTCCGGGTACTACCCGGGCCTCGAGGTGGTCACCGATGCCATCCACTCGGTAACCGGTCTGAGCATGTTCGTTTCCGCCGCGATCGCGCTGATGATGGCCAGGGTCGTCATCTCGCTGGCCATCATCGCGTTGGTCACCCTGGTGACCGGGTCGCGCCGCGCCGGCGCCATCGGTGCGGTGATCTACGTGCTCAACCCGCAGGAGTTGTTCTTCAACTCGCAGTACTCCTATCAAACGCTGGCGCTGCCGTTGGCAGTCTTCGCCGTGTATCTGTTCGCGGTTCGACGTCGGGGCAGCAGGACTGCGCTGGTGCTGCCGTTGGCTGCGGTGGCCATGGTCACCTTCACCCACCATCTGACGGCGGTTCTGCTGGTCGTCGGGTTCGCCGGGTGGTTCCTCGTCGACGTGTGCCTGACCGGCCGCCGGCGGAAACGGCGTGCTGAGGTAACTGCCACCGGCAGGAGCGCAGAGGTGACAGCGGACGACTTCCCGCTCGAGATCCGGCGTGACCGCGGCGGTCTGGCCTGGATGACCGTCGGCGGAATCGGAATGACGTTGCTTGCGGCGCTGAATCCCGGCAGCCCGGTGGGGGGCTATCTGCAATCCATCGTCGGTAGTTCCACAGCGGACGTCACGAGTTTGACGGAAGGCAAGAAAACCAAGGCGCTGTTCGCCGATACCGCTGGGACCGGACCGGCGTGGTGGGAACAACTGCTGTTGCTCGCAGCTGTGGTACTCACGATGGCCTCCATGTTGATCGTGCTGCGCTTCCTATGGATCCGAATGCGTCGGGGTCGTCCCTTGGCTGTGGTCGTTGGACTGTTGGCGCTGCTGTACCCGGTCATCCCCGCCGGTCATCTGACTGCGGCGACCGCCGAAGTCGGTGACCGGGCATCAGGTTTCGTGTTCGTCGGTATTGCCGCGGTACTGGGTTGGTGGCTGTCCCGCTCGCGCTGGCGCACTTGGTCGACGATGGCCTTCGTCGCCGCGGCCCTGGTGACGTTTCTCGGAAACATCGTGCTCGGCGCCGGGCCGACTGCCGGGCAGTTGCCCGGGCCCTATGAGATTTCGGCCGACGCCCGCAGCGTCGATGCGGCCAATCTGTCCGCCGCACGCTGGCTGGCGAGCGGAATACCGCCCGACAGCACTGTCTACGGTGACCGCACTTCCGGATTGCTGGCTGCCGCGGACGGCGGCCAGGACACGGTGCTGCATGTCTCCACGAACTTGGACGTCTCCAGGCTGTTGCTGGATCCGCAGTTCACCGCCAAGGATGTCAGCTTGATCAAGCAGGCTCACATCGCCTACCTGATCGTCGATACCCGGCTGTCCGAAGGCCTTCCGCATCAACAGTTCTACGTCGAGAGCGGCGAGTTCGGCGCGAATGACCGCAGCGGTCCGGTACCCGCCGCCGCACTGGCCAAGTTCGCCTCTGTTCCCGGCGTGCAACGGATCTACGACAACGGCTCCCTGGTCGTCTACGACGTGAGAGGACTGCGCGGATGAACGCGACGCCCACCCAAAGGCCGACGTCGACGGCCACTTCTTCCTCGCCGCAACCGGCGGACGGGAACCACGGTCGGGGTGCACTGCGCACATGGGCCGCGGATCTTGGTTGGCGGACGGCTCTGGTGGTGGTCGCCGCAGTGCTGGCCGGACGGGGCGCACCGCCTCTCCTGGTCTCCGTCTTCACCGGCCTGGCTGCGATTGTGGTGATCGAGCGGGTGGTTCGTCACCGGCGGCGCGGCATGCTCGACGCTGCTCTGGTCGGTGTCGGCATGCTGATCGTGGTGCTGGGTCTTCTCGGCCTGCTGCTCGACTACGTTCCGGGAGGGATCACCAGGATCAGCTGGTCGATCGGCCTGGTGTTGTTGGCCATCGGTGTGCTGACCGCAGTCGGTTCATCGGGCGAGGGAATTCCGCCGAGCCCGTTCCGGAGCCTGATCAGCCGCAGCGCCATTCCGACGGCGGCCTGGGGGGTGGCTGTCATCGGTATTCTGACCACCGCTCTGGTGGTCTCGGTGCACTCCTACAACGCCACCCATGTGGCCGCCCTGGAGATGTCCACCACGGGAGTGACGGACGGTTTCGCCACCATCACGGTGTCCTCCGGCACCGACCAGGGGCCTTTCGAGATCGACCTGCTGACCAGCACCGCCCGCACCGCCATCGCGACCGGCGTCAAGGTATCGGCGGGAACGGCGACCGCCGTCTCCATAGCGATACCGGCCGACCGACGACTGGTTGTGCAACTGGTCGACCCAGACACGACCAGGACACTGCGTCAGCTCATCTTCGACAGCAACAGCCGCGCCGACCAGGAGCCGACCAGATGACGCGACCGATCAGAGTGCTGCAGGTGGTCCAGCGCTTCTACCCGGAGCTCGGCGGACTGGAAACCCATGTGGCAGAAGTGACCTCGCGGCTCGCTGCCATGCCCGACATCGAGATCACCATTGCGACGACCGACCGCAGCGGGACTCTGCCTCGTGAGGAATTCATCAACGGTGTCCGGGTGATCCGGCGCCGGTCGTGGCCGAGGAACCGGGACTACTACTTCTGTCCCGGTTTGATTCCGGTGATCCGCCGCGGGCACTGGGACCTGGTCCACCTGCAGGGCGGGCAGACCTTCGTGCCACTGATCGGCATGCTGGCGGCCCTGTCAGCCCGAATTCCCTACGTCCTGACCTTCCACACCGGTGGCCACTCGACTGCGGGCCGATCGTTGCTGGGCCGTATCCGGACGAAGGCATTGACGCCGTTGCTGTCCCGTGCCAGTCGGCTGGTGGCAGTCAGCAGGTTCGAGAAGAAGAGCTTCGCGGCGGCCACCGGCATCGATCCCGGCCGTTTCACCGTCATCAACAACGGCGGAGCCCTGCCGGCCGTGCCGGCCGGCACCGTACCGATGCCGGGAACCATTGTTTCCAGTGGACGGCTGGAGAAGTACAAGGGCCACCACCGCGTGATCCAGGCACTGCCGCTAGTCCGTCAGCACATTCCGGAGGCGCGACTGACCATCCTGGGCGCCGGGCCGTACGAGGCGGAGCTGCGTGCTCTGGCCGAACGTCTAGGCGTTGCCGCCGCTGTCACCATCGAGCACCTTCCGCCGTCCGAGCGCGCGCGAATGGCGGAGATCCTGGCCGGGTCGGCCGTGATGGCGGCACTGTCGAGCTTCGAGGCTCACCCGGTCGGCATCATGGAAGCAATCGCCCTCGGCCTTCCGGTGCTGGGCTGTGATGTCGCCGGCATCGGGGACCTGGTGGAGGACGGCTTGGTTCGGGGTATCGACGTCGGTGCCGGACCGGACCAGGTGGCTGCGGCATTGACGGAAATGTTGCGGGACAACAACTCCGCTGTCATCCGCGAAGCACCCGATTTCGAGTTGCCGACCTGGGAGAGCTGTACGGCTGCGCTGGCCGACGTCTACCGGGAAGCGACGGCGGCGACGATGCAGCGGCCATTGCGCATTGCGCAGATCATCACCACCTTGACTACCGGAGGTGCCGAACGGCAGCTGCAATCGGTCGTCTCCCACAGCCTGCATCATCACCGGACCATCGCCCTGTACGGAGGTGGGGCGGTTGCGGACGACATGCGCCGAGCCGGCGCCCACGTCGACGTCCTCGGTATGGCCGGCTGGCGCAAGCCGCTCGCCATTCCCAGGTTGGCGTATCGGTTGCGGCGGATGAAACCGGATGTCGTGCACGTACATTTGCTGTCCGGTCAGCTCTGGGGAATTCCCGCCGCCCGGTTGGCCGGCATCAGAACGATTGTCTCCACCGAACATTCGCTGATGAAGTCCACCATCGAGGGCCGGCCGCTGACCGTTGTCCTTGGTCGCCTGTACCGAGCGCTGGAACGTCTTGCCCTGGAAACCGTTGCAGTCTCGACGACGACCAGATCGAGGCTGATCCGTTGGGGCATACCGGCCGAACGCATCTCGGTGATTCCCAACGGAATCGACTTCGGTCTGCTGGCCTACTCGACGACTGCCCGGCAGAGTCGGCGTGCCGAATTCGGAATCGATCCGCAGACCGAGCTCCTGGGCGCGGTCGGCCGATTGGAGCCGGTGAAGCGTTTTCTCGAATTGCTCGCCGCCGTTGCGCCGACGCTGCAGCCGGGTGTACGCGAGTTGATGGTGGTCGGGAATGGACCGCTTCGGGACGAGCTGGAGCAGTTGGCTGCCGAGCTCGACGTGGCAGATTGCGTTCATCTCACCGGACCTCGGACCGACGTGCCGGCGCTGATGGCAGCAATGGACGTGCTGATCAGCCCGTCGCGCGATGAGACGTTCGGCATGGCCGTGCTCGAGGGATTGGGCGCGGGGCTTCCGGTCGTCTACGCGCAATGTCCGGCACTGGAGGAGCTGGGTGAACGACCGGCCTGGGCATTCCCGATGACCGCCGCAGACGGCTCCGACACCGCAAACAGCTCCGAAGTTGCGGACATCGACGCCGCGGGCAGCGCCGAGGCCGAATCCATCCGGCATTGGGTGACCAGCGCAATCGACGCAGGAGCGGCCGGCCGGTTTCCGCTACCTATCGCCCTCTCGAAGGCCTACGGCATCGAGCGGACGGCAGGCGCGCTCGACGACCTCTACCGCGAATTGGCAACAGGGCCGGCCGGCACGGAGACGAGAACATGACCAGATTGATGGTCGCCTCCCGAGGCGATGCGCTGACCCCCTACCTCTACCGCGCACTCCAGCGGCGGTTCCCGGGAACCGGACAGGTGGCGGTTGATCTGACACCGACGCAGCGATACGTCGCCGCTGCCACCACGTTTCGGCCGTCCAGGCAGGCCTGGGTGGAAAAGTTCTACAAGAGTTCGCGCGCCTACCGATTTCGATCCGCAAATGCCGCAAGAGAGCTGGCCGGCCTGGACGGGGACTTCGACGTGCTCTTCCAGATCCACGCGTTGTTCGACTCCTCACGAGCTGACACGACTTTGTACATCGACTGCACGCATCGGCAGTCGGCCGCCCATTGGCCGGCCTGGAACCCGCTCACCGGCGAGCAGTTGACTCGCTGGTACCGCCAGGAGCGCTCGGCCTACCACCGGGCCGCGCACCTGTTCGCCTTCTCGGAGCCGACCAGGCAGAGCCTGATCCAGGACTACGGCGTGCCGGCCGACCAGGTCACCACCACCGGCGCCGGCATCAACCTGGATGAGCTGCCGGAACTGACCGGAAGTGCCCAGGCACCGACCGTCTTGTTCATCGGCAACGATTTCGTCCGCAAGGGTGGCCTGGTGCTACTGGAGGCCTTCCGAGCGGTGCGCCGGGTGATTCCGACGGCGAGATTGCAGCTCGTCGGCACCGCCCCGGCGATAGCCCGCCAGGAAGGTGTGGAAGTTCTGGGCCGCATCTGGGATCGAGCGGAAATCGTCCGGTTGTACCGGCAGGCGTCGGTCTTCGCCGTCCCGTCGTATTTCGACCCGTTGCCGCTCGTACTGTTGGAGGCCATGGCGTTCGGGCTGCCCACGGTCTCCAGCCATTCCTGCGGGATCCCGGAGATCGTCGAGGACGGACGAACCGGCAAACTGGTTCAGGCCGGGGACGTCTCGGCCCTGGCGACGGCCCTCATCGACACCCTGTCCGATCCGGGAGCGGCCAGCCTAGCCGGTCGGGCCGGCCGCTCCCGGGTGGAACGCCTGTACACCTGGGATGCCGTGGTCGACCGCATGGCCCCTGCCCTGCACCGACTTCCGTTGCGGGCCGCCTCGTGAGAGGTTTCGGGATGCGCACCACGGCGGCCAAGGTCACCGCCGCTCTTCTGGTCCTGCTGCTGTGCTGCACCGTCGGCTGCTCCGCCGGAAGCGGGGTGTCCGCGACCCAGACGGTTGCCACCACTACGCGCACGGCGGCGGCGACGACTTCGATCTCACCGTCCAAAACTCCCAGCCCGTCTACGCCGAACGCGGCCACGCCGCAGTCTTTCGTTGCCAGGAGCGGACGCCAACTGATCCTCGACGGCAAGCCGTTCCGTTTCGTGGGGGTGAATCTCTACGATGCGGCCGCCAGCGACCGTTACAGCTGCAATCCTGGCAAGCGGCTGACCGACGCCCAGTTGCTGGACACGCTCCGATACCTGCACGATCAGGGCGGTGCGACCGTGCTGAGATTCTGGGCCTACCAGACGTACACCCAGGGGGGCACGTACTTCGGCGGAGTGGATCGGGTCATCGCGGCGGCGGCAAAGGTAGGGATGAAGGTGCTGCCGGTACTGGAGGACGGTCCGGGCAACTGCACGACCATCGATCCGGCCTCACCCAAAGTGAAATACCAGGGCGACACCTGGTACAGCGACGGGTACAAGGTGCCGTACGGCAATGCCACCATGTCCTACCGCGACTACGTCAAGGTTCTCGTCGCGCACTACGCGAACGAGCCGACGATCCTGGCCTGGAGCATGATGAACGAGGCCGACACCAGCGCCCGGGACCAGTTCGATCGGCCCGTGCTGGTCGATTTCGCCACCGACATAGCAGCCCGAATCAAAGCGGTCGACAGCCACCACCTGATCACCGTCGGCACCCAGAGCAACGGTGCACCCGGTGCCAGCGGCCCCGATTTCGCCGCGGTCTACGGTGTTGCGCAAGTCGATCTCGCCGAGGTGCATGACTGGGGTTACTGGGGTTCCGACGCCAGCCCGATGCCCGGCGGAACCGGCGCCACACCGCCGGCGGCCGACTCCCCGTCCTGCCAGAAAATCAGAGCTCCCGTTGGCTGCTCATTCGCGTTGGCAGCAAAACTGGACAAGCCGCTGTTCGTCGGGGAGGCGGGGATCTTCGGGCGAACCGAGCAGGAGAGAGGCGTTCGGGCGGTGCAACTGCGCGCCAAGATGGACGCGGCTTTCGGTGCCGGCGCGGTCGGTTATCTCCTCTGGAGCGTCACCTCCGGCATCACCGATGGCTACGACATCCTGATCAACGACAGCGATCCGCTGATCGCTGTGCTCGCTTCGGTAGCGAAGACCATCGCCTGACACCGGTTTCGGTGAACCGGCCGGCTCAGCGCACGGCTGCCATCCATCTGGCGTGGCCGGCCAGCTGTGTCAGAACAGCGCTCATGTTGCCGCCGACGGCCGGTGAATACATTGCAAAGCCGTCGCCATGGGGCTCGGGCGCGCCGCCGGCAAGATGTGGCATCAATGTCCAGTACAGGTCGCCCGCGATGTCGGGGTCACCCTGCACCGCGGCGATCAGGGCCGCGGTCGCCGCTGGATTCGTCCAGTCGAATTCGCCGACCACGTAAGCCTTTCCGTGAGCGGCAGCGACAGAGGCGTCTCGCAGCATCCACGGGACGTCCACCGGATAGAAATGGCCGCCGACGATGTCGATGTCGGCAGCATCAACTGCTGCCCCGGACACCGACATCCCGTCGGCCGCCGAGCCGTCGGCGACGAGCTGTCGAGCACCGACGGTGTGCTTGAGGTAATGAGCAAGACTCTGCGTCCAGGCGGCATCTGCTGTCCACAGTTCATTGCCCGTTTCCCAGGCCAGAATTGTCGGGTCGTTCTTGTAGGCCACCGCGTTGTAGCGATTGACGTGATTCAGCAGATGAGCGACATAGGCGCGGAAACTGCTGAGAACGGCCGGGTCCGAGTAGAAGTGACCCTCCGAAGCGCGCTGGGCCGCGCTGTTCGAGGCATTGACCGAGGGATCCGGATTGTTCGGATATCCGGCCCAACCGGTGAAGACAGATTCACCGCCGTGATACCACCGCCATTGATCGGTCAGTGGGATCATCAGCTTCAGACCCAACTGCCCGGCCCGGAAGATGGCGTAATCGGCGGCGACCAGAGCGGCATCGTCGAACACGCCCGGTCGCGGTTCCAGACAGCCCGAACAGCCGACGGAGACGCCGAGGGTGTGGGACCGGACGACGGTAGCTCCGGTCGCCACTGCCGACATCAATGCGTCGTCGATCGCTGCCTTGGTGGGATAGGTCGGCATTCCGGACGCATCTCGAACGTTGTCGTCCAACCCAAGGTAGTACTCGTTGGCACCGGCGAACCGAAACCGGTTGCCCGCCAACAACAGACCCGACCCCGAGCGGGTGACGAAACCAGCAGATCGAGGCAGAGCGCCGACCCCGGCCGGACTCGATGAGGTCGGCGCCGTCGATTCTTTCAGCACGCTGGTCGCAGCAATCAGTTTGATCACGGCCGCCGACGTGGTGATCGACTGCCGGGCGGTTCCTGCGGAAGCCATGCTGAGCTGGGCGGTAGTAGCGAGAACGGCCGAGGCCAGGACCGCACCCAGCGCAACCGACCAAGCGCGGCGCCGAAGGCACCGTCTCGTCGAACCAACCCGTTGCTGGGCAGAGCCATCGAACATGCGCATGGACAATCCCCGGTCAGCTGCCAGCGGACCGACCCTGCAGCCGGTACGGAGAACGCCGGTCACGTACAGGGCCGGCGCAGCACAGAGAGTGCCTGTCGCCGACAGTAATCGTACAACTACATAGCGTCAAGGCATGAGCGCAGAGAACAAGGGCCGTCAGCAGGAAAGCAATGGGTAGCCGTCCCGCTCTGGACGACTCTCGGCTGGGGTGAAAGGACGGGTCACGATCGCCAGGAAATGCGCCGGCGAAACTGCGGGCACTCGCCTCGGGCGCAGAGGCCGCAGTCGGTGCCGGGCCGGAAATGTTCGTGCGCATCACGAATGTGACCGCATCGACAGACGGTCTGCGTCCTGGCGAACAGCTTCATCACGTTCGAGCCTTCGATCCGGCAACCTTGGTGGACGACCTTCGTCGTTGCAATGATGCTAGGTGCGGGTACGTCTGCCCGTCCATCACCCAGATGGCCGCATTGCCGTCTAGGCTGCGGTCGTCCAAGTAATTGTGTGGGGCCTGTTCGGAGCCCGACCCCGAACGGATGGTTCACCACCACCTTTCAGTGCCATATCTTACATTTGCGGCAAAATCGCAGGTCAAGTGGGGTGGCAAACGCTATTGTTGTAGTCGTTCGCGTGGTGGGGACAATGATCCGTCAAGCTCGAGCGGTCGCCATCGCTTGACGGGGAGTCAGGGGCGAGACCGACTAGCCACGCATTCGAAGGATAGGACCACCCGGATGCGCGCCGTACA
>JBPCPG010000077.1:0-6024 GCA_050999445.1 Nakamurella sp.
CGGATGGCCAAGGCCGTCGCCGCCATCGAGGACGAGTTGGCCGGTCGGCTGGCCGAACTCGAGAAGCAGGGTGACCTGCTGGAGGCCCAACGGCTCCGGATGCGCACGACCTATGACCTCGAGATGATTCGGCAGGTTGGTTTCTGTTCCGGCATCGAGAACTACTCGCGCCACATCGACGGCCGCGCTGCCGGCACTGCCCCGGCCACCCTGATCGACTACTTCCCCGACGATTTCCTGCTCGTGATCGACGAGTCGCACGTGACGGTTCCGCAGATCGGGGCGATGCACGAAGGCGACGCATCCCGGAAGCGGACGCTGGTCGACCACGGCTTCCGGCTGCCGTCCGCCCTCGACAACCGGCCACTGACCTGGGAGGAGTTCGCCGGCCGCATCGGACAGACGGTCTACCTCTCGGCCACCCCGGGGCCCTATGAGTTGGGCCGGGCCCAGGGTGAGTTCGTCGAGCAGGTCATCCGTCCGACAGGCCTGGTCGATCCGGAGGTGGTGATCAAGCCCACCACCGGACAGATCGATGATCTGATCGGTGAGATCCGCAAGCGGGTCGAGGTCGACGAGCGCGTCCTGGTCACCACCCTGACGAAGAAGATGTCCGAGGATCTCACCGACTACCTTCTCGAGATGGGCGTTCGCGTCCGCTACCTGCACTCCGAGGTCGACACCCTGCGGCGGGTGGAGCTCCTGCGCGAGCTCCGACTCGGCGAATTCGACGTGCTCGTCGGGATCAACCTGCTCCGGGAGGGTCTCGATCTACCCGAGGTCTCTCTGGTTGCGATCCTCGATGCCGACAAGGAAGGGTTCCTGCGCTCGGGTACCGCACTGATCCAGACCATCGGCAGAGCGGCCCGCAACGTCAACGGCCAGGTCCACATGTACGCGGACAAGATCACGCCGTCCATGGCCCGGGCGATCGACGAGACGAATCGCCGACGGGAGAAGCAGGTGGCCTACAACCTTGAGGCCGGGTTGGAGCCGCAGCCACTGCGGAAGAAGATCAATGACATCTTGGCGCGGGTGTACGCCGAGGCGGAGGACACGGTGGACGGCGCGACGCCGATCCGAATGGGCGGGTCTGGCCGCAACGCATCCAGGGGCCGCAAGGCTCCCGGCGAAGTCGGTAGTTCGGGCGTGTTCGCGGGGCATTCCACCGCCGGGATGGCAAGGTCTGAGCTGGCCGATCTGGTGCAGCAGCTCACCGATCAGATGATGGCGTCGGCCCGGGATCTGCAGTTCGAGCTCGCGGGTCGACTGCGGGACGAGATCTCCGAGTTGAAGAAGGAGATCCGCGACATGGACTCGGCCGGAGTGGGAGCGCGGTAGCGCCGCCGTCATCACGAACAAACCGCCTACCTTGTGGAGAAAGAGATGAGCAGTTCGGTTCAGGTGCAGATCGTCATCGCCGCGGTCAGCCCAGCGGTGCTGGCGGAATTCTGGTCGGTCGCGCTCGGCTATCGGCTCGACGATCCGCCGCCCGGATTCGAGACCTGGGAAGAGGCCCTTGCCGCCTCGGGGCTGCCGCCGGAACGCTGGGACGACGCCAGCGCCATCGTCGATCCGCACGGGCCGGGGCCGCGAGTCTTCTTCCAGAAGGTGCCGGAGCGCAAGCAGACCAAGAACCGCCTGCACCTCGACGTCGGGGTGGGTCGAGGTATCCAGGACGCTCTGGAGCGCTGGGAGGTGGTGCAGACGCACGTGGAGCGACTCGTCGGTTCCGGCGCCACCGTCGTCGAGGAACGGCACGGCGACTGGGGCGACCGTTGGATGGTGATGCTCGACCCGGAGGGCAACGAGTTCTGCGTGCAGTGACAGGGTGCCGTGCGGCGGACTCGGTGCTGTGCAGTGACCGGGTGCCGTGCGGTGGACTCGGTGCTGTGCAGTGGACTCGAGTTGCAGCACGGCGGCTTGGCGGCGTGCAGTGAGTCGGTGCCGCAAGCTTGGGGTAGCGATAGCACCCGTCAGCTGGTGATGTCCTTGCGGCGGAACCGAACGGCTGCGACAACGACGAACACCGTTGCGTAGGCCAGTCCGGAGAAGGCGCCCCGAACCATGTCGTCCCAGCGGATGGGTTCGACCAGTGCTCCGGTCCAGGCGAGCCCGTAGTGCGTCGGGAGCCAGTTGCGAATGCCGCCCAGAGCCGTGATCTGGTCCAGGATCTGGGAAAGGATCGACAACAGCACAGCCCCTCCCACTGCGCCGAGCGGAGCGTCGGTGAGGACGCTCAGCAGAAATGCAAGTCCCGCCACCCAGGACAACTGAACCGCCAGATACCCGACCACGATGGCGAGCCGAAGAAGCCCGGTGCCCGTGCCGAACTGATCACCGATCGGCGTTGACAACGGTCCGGTGCCATAGGCGATCAGGCCCACCAGGTAGGCCGTGGTCGGCAAGATGATCAGCGCCGTCAGTGCCAGCAGGGCAGCCACCAACAGCTTCTGTCGTAACAGGCGAAGGCGCGGGACCGGCATCGCCAATAGGTAGCGCAGCGACGACCAGGACGCCTCTGAGGCGATTGTGTCCCCGAAGAACAGGCTGATCACCACGATCAGCAGGAAACTCGCGGAGAAGAAGAGCGAGACCATCGCGAAGTTGGCGGCGCCGACCTTGGCAAGGTCCACGAACGAACTGTTGTTGCTGTTGGAGTTGCTACTGCCGAAGGAGAACGCGAGTAGCAGGATCAACGGCAGTGCCACCATGAATCCGAGCGAGAGCTGGGTACGGCGACGGCGAAGCTGTCGCATCAACTCGACTCGCAACGTCAGGGTGCGTCCCGCCTGATATCCGGCCGGTACGCCGCCGGCTTCGGCTGCTGCCGGTGCGCCGAGTCCGGCCATGGTGCGCACGGCGGCGTCGGCGGAATGATCGTGCCGGGACGGGACTTGATGGTCCGTGCTCATCTGGAACCTCCACCTGATGCGGGCTGGCCGGCGGCACCGACCAGTTCGAGGAACACATCCTCCAGCCGGTTACGGGGAGCGGCGGAGCTGACGGATACGCCGGCTTCGACCATCGCACGGATCGCCACCGCGGCCGGGACACCGACCAGGTCTGCGCGCACCACGCCGGGGTCGCTCGCGGAACCCGAGCCGCTCGCGGAACCCGAGCCGCTCGAGGCCTGGCCGGCAACCCCTGAACCGTCGCCGACGGCGGTCCAGCCTTCTGCGTCCGACTCGACCTCACCGATGCCAGGCAGGCCCCGCAGCACCTGGATTGCCCTTGACTCCGAGTCGACGGTGAACACCATGTCGCCCGACGCCGCCACCATCTCGGCCACCGTGCCGGCGGCAATCGTGCGGCCCTGGTGCACGACGACGACGTGGCTGCAGGTCTGCTCGACCTCGGACAGCATGTGGCTGGAAACCAGCACCGTGCGACCGGTGGCCGCGTAACCCCGGAGCACCTCGCGCATGGCGTGGATCTGAGGCGGATCCAAGCCGTTGGTCGGTTCGTCCAGAAGCAACAGATCGGGCAGCCCGAGCATGGCCTGCGCGATGGCCAGCCGCTGCCGCATGCCCTGCGAATATGTCTTGACCCGCCGGTTGATCGCAGTGCCCAGCGCGGCGATCTCCAGCGCCTCCGCCAGATGGGCGTCGGCCATGGGTCGTCCCGTGGCGCGCCAGTACAACTCGAGGTTCGACTTGCCTGAGAGATGCGGCAGGAATCCGCTACCCTCGACGAAACTGCCGATGCGGGACAGGATGTCGGAGCCGGGGCGAACGAGTTGACCGAACACCCTGATCTGTCCGGCGGTGGGGGTGATGAGCCCCATGACCATGCGCAGCGTCGTCGTCTTTCCGGCGCCGTTGGGACCCAGAAGGCCGAGAACCTGTCCGGTCTCCACTCGGAAACTCACATCGGTCACCGCGGTGACGCCGCCCGGGTAGGACTTGCCCAACCCGATGATCTCCAGCGGCAGCGCACCGGTCCGCGGTGAACCCGTCGCGCTGCTGCCGGCCAGGACGCGCGGCCGCCGCACCCGGCCCATCAGGTACAGGCCAACCACGATCAGGATCGCCAGGGCGATCAGCGCGATCAGGGTCGCCGTCGGAACTTCGCCGGCAGAGACGCGGATGCCACCCACGACCGGGAAACTGAGCGTGCCGGCGCCGGTCGCATCGGAAGCGGCGAGCGATACCGAGTAGACCGCGGGAGCCGTCGGTCCGGCGAAGGCCTGATCGGTGGTCGACAGGTCCACCTCGATGCGCGAGCCGGCTTCGATCTGGAAGGCGACGGCAGGAAGGTCGATGTGCACGCTTTTGGCGCTGCCGTCCGTCGGCAGACCGACGATTCGGATCGGGGCGACCGCACCACCGGCCAACGTCCTGGTTCCGCCGGCGTTGACCTTCGACAGCGACGCGAACAACACGCCGCCGGGGCCGGTCTGGTCCGCTCCGGTCGGTCCGCCGCTGCCGAGCGGGCTTTCGGATACCTCCACCGTGACCCGCGGCGTCCCCGCGATGACGGTCAGTTCGGTCAGCGGTTCCGACCTGAATCGGGCCACCTGACCCGGAATGCCGAGTGACAGATTCGCCAGCGCACTGCCCGCCAGACCGGACAGCCCGGGTAGGGACGAGATACCGGCGGGTGCACCGCCCGGTGGATTGAGCACCGTCTGCGTGGTTCCGGTCAGTGCAATCGAGCTGATCGGGGCTGGAGCCGCGCCCGTCAGCCCAGGATAGGCGGGCACCTGCAACGTCCTCGTCCGGGCCCGGCCGGTATCCGAGAGCGGACCGTCCACGCTGTAGTTGAACGTGGTGGAGGGTGTGTTCCCCACCTTGGACAGATAGTGCGTGAACCAGTTCGCGATGCGGTTCCGAGTCGTCTGGTCCGGGCTGCCGCCATCGTGGCCGCCGTTGTACCAGGTCACAGCCACGGTCGTACCGTGCGCGGCGATCGCCCGAGCGTTCGCGTCGGCCTGATCGAGGCCGAACAGAGTGTCCCGCTCGCCCTGCACGAGCAGGGTCGGCGCAGTGATCTTGGCAACCACCGCCTTCGGGCTGGACCTGGTCAGTAGTGCCGTCAGCGCAGCCGGTTCCCGACCGGTCTGCGCTGCCTCGGCATAGGCAGCGCACAGGTTGAGCATCATTCGGCCGCATCCCGCCGTTCCGGCACCCGGACCAGGCGCTGATCCGTCGCTTCCGGACGGGGGGGCTGGCGGCGTCGGAGCAGCGGAACTGGCCGCGCCGGTGCCCCGCCCGAAACCGCTGTCGCCGCTGTCGCTGGGCGCGGTGCCCGCCGAGCCGCCGGACAGCGAGGCGCCCGAGATGACCGACGACATCAGGTTCGCCGCCCAGGACTTCTTGAAGACGCCGTTTGCCGAAGGGGTTGTGTCGGCCGGCGTACCGGCTGTCGCCGTCGCGACCCCGTTGGGAAACAGCGCATTGGACAGATCGTTCCAGGTGATCAAGGGTGCAAGTGCATCGATGCGGGGGTCGGTGCCGGCCAGCATCAGCGACAGCGCCCCGCCGTAGGAGGCACCGGTCACGCCGACTCTTGGATCGCCCGGCGCGTCCTGGATCACCTCTGGCCGCTTGGACAGCCAGGTGACCAGCGCTCGACCGTCGGGGATCTCGTAGTCCAGGGAGTCCAGCGCGATCCGGCCGCCCGATCGGCCGAATCCGCGTGCCGAGTAGGCCAGCACCACGAATCCGTGTCCGGCCAGATCGCGAGCATCACCGGCGATCGATTGCTTCGACCCGCC
Organism: Nakamurella sp.; assembly: GCA_050999445.1. Lineage (GTDB taxonomy): Bacteria > Actinomycetota > Actinomycetes > Mycobacteriales > Nakamurellaceae > Nakamurella. The sequence goes on from JBPCPG010000077.1 coordinate 5,720, forward strand.
GAAGCCGTGCGCCATGATGATCGCGGGCGCCGGTCCGGCCGAGTTCGGCAGATACAGGGTGGCGTCCAGGTTGACCGTTCCGGTGGCCCCCGGCCCAGCCGGAACCGCGATGGACTCGTCCTGGGTCTGAACGGACCCGTTCGCGTTCGGAGTGGACCGGGTCGCCACTCCGATGGCGATCACGACCACTGCGGCCAGCAGAGCAGCGAGAACCTTACGGCTGCGGCCTGCGAACAGCCGACCTATTCGTGCCCTCACGCGGGCTGCCGGGGGAGGTGCGCTCGGTGCAGGTTCTCGATGGCCAT
>JBPCPG010000080.1:0-2627 GCA_050999445.1 Nakamurella sp.
CGTCACGTTGGACATTGGTGGCGTCGATGACGGTGAGAAGTCCCGCTTCCAAACGCTTTCCGGCAATGAAGTCGAGCACTTCGAAGGCGGCCGCGGTCGCGGATTGATCGTTCGGATCACCCGACACCAGGCCGCGGCAGAAGTCACTGGAGATCACCTCGAACGACCCGAAGTGCCGAGCGGCGAAGGTCGACTTACCGGATCCGGAGGTGCCGATCAGTACCACCAGCGACACCTCGGGAAGCTCGAGGACGCTCATCGGCCGGCCCCGCGCAGCCGGTGGAACAGCGCCAGTTGGGTCGGCGGTCCCAGATCGGGATCGACCTCGCCGACCGGCCGGTGCTCGACCCGGTAGCCGTGCTGCGCGGCCGCGTGTGAGGCCCAGTGGGCGAACTCCGCTCTGCTCCACTCGAACCGGTGGTCGGGGTGCCGCATCGTGCCCGGCGTCAACCGCTGGTACAACGCGTTGTACTCGGCGTTCGGCGTGGTGACGACCACCGTTGCCGGGCGGGCCGATTGGAAGACGCTGCGTTCCAGCGCGGGCAGCCGTTCGACGTCGAGGTGCTCGATCACCTCCATCAGGACCACGGCGTCGTATCCGGCGAGCCGACGGTCGCGGTAGGTGGCCGACGACTGGAGCAGGCTGATCCGCGCCCGCTGACTGTCCGGCAACCGGTCGAGGTCGAGCCGGCGGGCGGCCCTTTCCAGTTCCCGGGCCGACACGTCGACGCCGACGATCTCGGTGAAATCCCGGTCGGTCAGCAGCTCGCGCAGCAGCGTTCCCTCACCGCATCCCAGGTCCACGATGCGGTGCGCACCTGCCTGTCTGAGCGCCGCGACCACCGCCGACTTGCGGTGCTGGACCAGGCTTCTGGGCACGCCGATCGGGTCACCATCAGCGCCCGCAGCCGGGTCGGCGTCGGGGCAACCGTCGGAAGAACCGTCGGGAGAACCGTCGGGAGAACCGCCGGGAGAACCGTCGGGAGAACCGTCGATGTCGGTACTGGGAGCGGCATCGTCCAGGGCGGCGAGCCGCTCGCTGGCATCGGTGAGGTAGCTGCGCTGATGTGCCAGGTACCGGGCGGCGATGAGCTCCCGCTGCGGATGCGTCCGGAGCCAGGATCCGGCCCTGGTCATCAGCTTGTCGACCTCGGCGGCGTCGACCCAGTAGTGCTTGGCGCCGTCGAGCACTGGAAGCAGCACGTAGATGTGGGACAGCGCCTCGGCCACCGTCATCGCCGCGGTGAGCGTGAGGTCGACGTACCGCGAATCGCCCCAGGCGGTGCCGCCGAGTCCGGTGATCTGCGGATCCAGGGGCTCCGTGCGGGCGGTGACCGACCAGCCGAGCGGGCCGAACAGAGCGCCGGCGAGTTCGGCACCGCCGCTGCACGGGACGGCCGGAATACGGGCGGTCAGTGGCAGCGGAACCGTCACCAGCTCCGGGCGAGCGGCGCACTCGCCACGCAACGCGGTGCCGAATACTCGGCCGAGCGCCACCGCCAACATCGACGAGGCGGCGTACGGCCGGTCGTTGACATACTGCGACAGGGCGAAACCGTCACCGGCGAACCGCTTGCCCCGCACCAGTTCTATCGGATCGACCTCCAGCAGCAGCGCGACCGTACACCTACGGTCCGTCGCCTCGGGGTAGAAGACGTGCGCGATGCCGACGGGCAGGGAGAAGCTCTGGACACGTTCCGGGTGCTTGTGCAGCAAGTACCCCAGACTCGTGGCATCCGGAGCGGTCGACGTCATCGTGAGGTACACCGGTTCATTGTTTCCTGCCCGAGCGGCCGGCGGCGAGGCGATCGGGTCACGATGGGCCAATCCGGGCATGTCCTTCCGGCACGCGCCCATTCGTTCCATTCTTGACGGACCAAGACGGCCCAAGAAACCAACGAAGGAGCGATCAAGATGCCGCAGTACCTTGCCTTGACCTATACCGCGGACGTGGACTGGTGGGCGCCCGAACAGGCCAGTGAACTGGCCGAATACCGTCAGTTCGCGATGGACAACGCCGCCAGCATCCGGGCGAGCGCAGTGCTCCACCCGACCGGCACGGCCACAGTGGTTCGCGTCCAGGGTGCCCGTGGCGGAAACCTGGTCACCACCGACGGGCCCTACGCCGAGACCAAAGAGGCGCTGACCGGGTACTACCTGATCGAGGCCGCGGACTTGGACGAAGCAGTGGCGATCTCGGCCGAGCTCCCCGCGGCCTGGGCCGGCGCGGTCGAGGTGCGGCCCGTCATCGTGTCGAAATGAGCAGTCGTGGTCGCTGAATCCGGGATTTCGCCCGCCAAGCATCGTGCGGTCGCCGAGACGGTCAGGGTCGAGGGCGCCCGCATCCTGGCGACCCTGATCCGAACGGTCGGCGACGTGCAGATTGCCGAGGACGCCGTGCAGGAGGCGACTCTGGCTGCGCTCAGTGTGTGGCCGATCAGCGGGGTGCCGCCGGAGCCGCGTGCCTGGCTGACGGTGACGGCGCGACGGAAAGCGATCGACATCCTCCGGCGCGAACAGGCCCGCCCGGGCAAGGAGCGGGCCGGCCTGCGGATGATCGAGCATGCGGCGTCCGGTGCGCCGTCTGAGCACCGGCCGGACCCTCTGGAAGACGACGACGTGCACGA
>JBPCPG010000100.1:0-19588 GCA_050999445.1 Nakamurella sp.
GGAGCAGAGCCCGTTCGATCTCCGCCCCGGTGGCATCACCGCCGGCGTGGATCACCCGGTTCGCGCTGTGACCCCCCTCCCTGGTACGCAGCAGCCCGTTCGCCCCGGCATCGAAATCCGCTCCTCGGGCTATCAGCCGGGCGACCGCCCGCGGGCCCTCGGTCAGGATTCTCGTCACGGCCGCCGGGTCCGACAGTCCGCAGCCCGCGACGATCGTGTCCTGGATGTGAGCCGCGACCGAGTCGCCCGGATCGCGTTCGTCGCGGACCACGGCGACGCCGCCCTGTGCCCAACAGGTGTTCGTCTGCGCGGGCTCGCCCTTGGTGAGCAGCAGTACCGAAACACCCTCGGCGGCCACCTCGAGGGCGCAGGTCAACCCGGCGACGCCGGTTCCGACGACGACGACCTGGCTTCTGGCCTCCCAGGCCGGCGAGCGGCTCATTCGCCACCACCCGAGGAGCCGATCTCGATCATCCGCCGCACTGCTGCCCTGGCCCGGTCGGCGATCCCCGGCTCGACCCGGATCTCGTCACGGAGCTCGACAAGGGAACGCAGCAACTTGTCCGCGGTGATCATCTTCATGTAGCCGCAGGACGCCCGGTCGTTGACGGCCAGGAACTCGACACCCGGCGCCGCTCGCTTCAGCTGGTGGATCATGCCGATCTCGGTGGCCACCAGCACGGTCCGGGACGTGCTCGCCGACGCCGCGCCCACCATTTCACCGGTGGACAGGATCTTGATCCGATCGGCCGGCACGGCGCCGCTGCCGGCCAGGTACAGCGCGCTGGTGGCACAACCACATTCCGGGTGGATGTAGAGATCGGCGTCGGGGTGCTCGGCGGCCTTGGCGGCCAACTGGGCGCCGTTGATGCCGGCGTGCACGTGGCACTCCCCGCCCCAGACCTTGATGTTGTCGCGGCCCAGCACCCGGCGGACGTGCGCTCCGAGGAACTGGTCCGGGCCGAAGAGCACCGGGGTGTCCGCGGGGATCGAGGCCACCACCTCCACCGCATTCGAGGATGTGCAGCAGATGTCGGTCTCGGCTTTCACCTCGGCGGTGGTGTTGACGTAGGAGACAACCACCGCGTCAGGGTTCTCGGCCTTCCAGGTTCGCAGTTGGTCGGCGGTGAGCGAGTCGGCCAGCGAGCAGCCGGCGGCCGCGTCCGGAATGAGAACCGTCTTCTCGGGCGAGAGGATCTTGGCCGTCTCGGCCATGAAGTGCACACCGCAGAAGATGATCGTCGACTCCGGCGCCGTCGCAGCGATCCGGGACAGCGCCAGCGAGTCGCCGACGTGGTGGGCGACGTCCTGGATCACGGGCAACTGGTAGTTGTGAGCCAGGATCACCGCATCGCGCTGCGCGGCGAGCGCATGAATCTGCTCGGCCCACTCCTGGGTGCCCGGAGCGAGCCCGGCAGCCGCCACCGGTGGGATCAACTCTGCTGGAGCCGACATTGCGTCCTCCTCGTCGAGGTTTTCGACCTATAATCGAAAACATGGATCATGGTAGCAGCGTGGAGGTACTGGCTGCGGTGTTCACGGTGCGCACGACGGCGGCGGGCAGATCGGCACTGAATGTTCTGCTATGGCAGCGAGCGCAGGACCCGGATGCGCACAAGTGGGCGCTACCAGGAGGAATGCTGCTTGCCGACGAAGATGTCGACACCTCGGCGCGACGCCAGCTGGCGCAGAAGGTCGATCTGACCAGAGTCGCGCACCTGGAACAAATCGGGGTGTTCTCCGCACCCAACCGGGTTCCTACCCGACGCACCATCGCCACCGGGTTCCTCGGACTGGTGCCGCTGGATGCCGATCCCACGCTCCCTGCGGACACCGGGTGGCACCCCGTCGACGACCTTCCTCGGACGGCTCTTGACCACCGCGGCATCGTCGAGCGCGCGCATCAGCGCCTACAGGCAAAGCTCTCGTACACCAACATCGGGTTCGCGTTGGCGCCGGCCGAATTCACCATCGCCGAACTGCGGCGCGTCTACGCGACCGCCCTTGGACACGACGTCGATCCGACCAATCTGCACCGCATCCTGCTGCGACGTGGCATGTTGGCCGCCACCGGCACCGCAGGTCCGCGGAATCCGGTCGGCGGTCGACCTGCTGCTCTGCACCGGTTCACCGTGGCCGAACTGCGGGTCACCGATCCCTTCGCGGCCTTCCGTCCGCGCCCGGCCGGCCGCGCAAGCGGCTCGGGTGCGCAATCATGACTGGTGTGGCCCCGACAACTTCTGGTACGTCAGGAACAGACCCGACGGGCCGACCGAGCACGATCCTGGTCGTCGACGACGATCCGACCGTTCTGGAAGTGGTGGCCAGGTATCTGCGCAGGGACGGGCACCGGGTGATCGAACGTTCGAATGGAACCGATGGTCTCGCGGCGGCGCTCGCCGAGCATCCCGACCTGGTCGTCCTCGACCTGATGATGCCCGGCCTGGACGGGTTTCAGGTCTGCCGGGACCTGCGCCGGACGTCGATGGTGCCGGTGATCATGTTGACGGCGCTCGGCGAGGAGTCGGATCGCGTGCTCGGGCTCGAATTCGGCGCCGACGACTACGTGAGCAAACCGTTCAGCCCACGAGAGCTGGCCCTTCGAGTAGCGGGTGTGCTGCGTCGGTCGCGGCAGGATTTCACTCCGGCTCCGCAGGGCGCGCCGGACGGAAGTTCGTACACGGACGGAAATCTGCGGATCGACCCGAGGGCCAGAACCGCGACGGTGGCCGGAGTACCGGTTTCGTTGACCATCCGTGAATTCGATCTGCTCTCCTACTTCCTGTCCCACCGCGGTGAGGTGCTCGGCCGGACGCACCTGATGGAGCAGGTCTGGGGATGGACCTTCGGTGACGAGTCGACCGTCACCGTTCATGTGCGCCGGCTACGGGAGAAGATCGAGGCCGATCCGGGCAACCCACGACGGGTGGTCACCGTCTGGGGCGTCGGCTATCGCTACGACAGTTCGGACGAGCGCCGATGATGCCCATGTGGACCGACGTCGTCCACATCCTGCCCTGGGCCCTGCTGGCCTGCGGGCTGACCGTCGGCGTCGAACTGGCAGTGGTGGCAGCACTTCGCGGTCGGTCCGTCGCGGCCAACATCGCTGCGCTGGTGGCGGTTCCGATCGTTTCGGTGCTGCTGTTCGTAGTTGCCATCAGCGGATTCATGTTCACTCCGCAGCTGCGTTGGACGGCGGTGACCTGCGCGCTGATCGCGGCAGCGGTGATTCCGGCGACCGTCCTGCTCGGCCGCCGGATCGCGCTGGCGGAGATGGCGGCATCGACCGAGCGGGCCATTGAACGTGCCGCGGAATCCTCCAGACGGCAGTTGGTGGCGTGGGTGAGCCACGACCTGCGAACTCCGCTCGCCGGCATCCGAGCGTTGAGCGAGGCACTGCAGGACGGGGTCGTCGTCGATCCGGTCGAGAGCATCGACTACGCCCGGCGGATCAACACCGAGACGGTCCGCCTGTCGGCCATGGTCGATGATCTGTTCGAGCTGTCGCGGATCAATGCGGGCGCCCTGCACCTTCAGCTGCGCCGAATTGCGCTGGAATCGCTGGTCGCCGACGCGCTGGAATCGACCGCCCCATCGGCCGGGCAGCGAAACATCACCCTGCACGCACAGGCGCCGGGTGGCTGGCCGGTGTTCTGCGGCGCCGAACCGGAACTGACCCGGGTACTGCGAAATCTCCTCGTCAACGCGGTGCGGCACACCCCGAGCGGCGGGTCGGTCACGGTGGCCGCCGGCGTCGACGACCGGGAGGTCTGGTTGGCCGTCGACGACGGCTGCGGCGGCATTCCGGAAGCCGATCTGCCCAGGGTGTTCGAGGTCGCGTTCAGAGGATCGACGGCACGTTCGCCCGTGGTCGATCGATCGTCGACGGGCGCTGGGCTCGGCCTGGCCATCGCCCGTGGGCTGGTCGAAGCGCACGGCGGCAGCGTCTCGGTCAGGAATAGGAGTTCGGGTTGCCGTTTCGAGGTTCGGCTGCCGGCAGCGCTGCCGGTTTCGGTGCCCACCGGCTAGGACGGCCGAGATCCGGGCGGCCGTTCCAGACGACCAAGAAGGTGTAGACGGCGATCGCGAGAGCCGGTTGCACGACGATCACCAGCAGATTTCCGAGCGTGGGAGCTGCTCCAACCACCGACTGCGCGCTCGTCGGCCCGACCGACGCCGGATCGGTTCCGGTGACCAACTCGGTGCCGAGCAGGTAGGCGGTCAGCGCACCGAGCGCGTTGCCGGCGGCAACGATCAGTGCAGCCACCATTCCACGGGTGGATCGCCAGTGCCAGACCGCAGTCGCTACACCGACACCGGCAACGACGCCGAGCAGAGCGAAGATCGCGATCGAGGCGAACTGATGGTAGGACTCGGTGGGCAGTGCACCGAAAGTGCCGTCGGGAGAGACGAAATACTGCTCGCGGGGCGCGATTCTGGACCACAGCACCGCCTGCAGCACGCCCAGCGCCACACTGCCGAGCCAGATGACGGCGCCGGACCGCCAATACAACAGCTCGGCGTGCGGGTTCGGCGTGTTCGTCGGGGTGGGGTGCAGTCTCATGCCAGACAGTCCGCGCCCAGCAGTGCCTTCAGATCGCCCATCAGGGCCGACGTCGGCGTCACCCGTAAGCCGTCGTCCAGGCGCAACGTCGTCGCCCTGGCGCCGTTCATCAGCCGTAGGTGGACCGCCGTCGTACCGGGGTGGGACTGCAGCACATCACGCAGCCGGTCCACCACCGGTGGCGTGCAGCGGGTCGCGTTCATCGTCACCTGCATCGGGCCCTTGTTGGACGGGCCGGACAGGTCGGGAACCACGACGCTCTGCGCGTGCAGACTCAGCCGTTCCTCGGAACGGGCCACCCGCGCCTTGACCAACACCACCGCATCCTCGGCAAGGCTCAGCGCGAACTCGGCGTACACCTTCGGGAAGAACGCGACCTCGACGCCTCCGGCCAGGTCCTCGAGCGTCGCGGACGCCCAAGGGTCGCCCTTCTTGGTGAGTCGCCGTTGCAGGCCGGTCAGGATTCCGCCGACCGTCACCGTGGCCCTATCCGGAACGGTGCCGTCGATGATGTCCGGGATCGAGGCGTCGGACTGGGCGGCCAGTATATGTTCCACACCGGACAGCGGGTGACCGGATACATACAGCCCCAACATCTCTCGCTCGAATCCGAGCAACAGTTTGGTGTCCCATTCGCTATCCGGGACGTTGACCGTGAGCGCGCCGCCGACATCTTCGGCCGACATCTCGCCGAACAGATCGAACTGCCCTGCCGCCTCCGCCTTCTTGACGTTCATGTAGAGGTCGATGCCCTCGGCATGAGCCATCAGCAGACCCTTTCGCGGATGCTTGAGGGAATCGAAGGCGCCGGCCTTGATCAGCGACTCGACCACCTTCTTGTTGCAGACGACCGCCTCCACCTTCGACAGGAAGTCGCTGAAGTCCTGGTAGAAACCCTTCTCCTTGCGAGTCGCGATGAGCGAGGCCACGGCGCCGGCGCCCACGTTGCGGATGGCTGACAGACCGAACCGGATGTCGGTACCAACAGGGGCGAAGTTCTTCTCGGAGGCATTGACGTCCGGCGGCAGCACCTTGATGCCCATGTTGCGGCATTCGGCCAGGTAGATCGCCGACTTGTCCTTGTCGTCGCCGACCGAGGTCAGCAGGGCGGCCATGTACTCCGACGGATAGTTCGCCTTGAGAAAGGCGGTCCAGTAGGAGACCAGCCCGTAGGCAGCGGAGTGGGCCTTGTTGAACGCGTAGTCCGAGAACGGCAGCAGGATGTCCCACAGCGTCTGCACCGCAGCCTGGGAGAAACCGCGCTCCTTCATACCGGCGGAGAAGCTGACGAACTGCTTGTCCAGCTCCGACTTCTTCTTCTTGCCCATGGCGCGGCGCAGCAGGTCTGCCGAACCGAGGGAATAGCCCGCGACGTGCTGCGCGATGGCCATCACCTGCTCCTGGTAGACGATCAAGCCGTAGGTGTCACCGAGGATCTCCGCAAGCGCCTCCGCCAACTCAGCATGGATCGGTACCACCGGCTTGCGGTTGTTCTTCCGGTCGGCATACTCGTTGTGCGAGTTGGCGCCCATCGGCCCCGGCCGGTACAGCGCGCCGACGGCGGAGATGTCCTCGAAATTGTCGGGCCTCATCGAGCGCAACAGCGCTCGCATGGGGCCACCGTCGAGTTGGAAGACGCCGAGCGTATCGCCCCTGGCCAACAGCTCGAAAGTCTTCGGATCGTCCAGCGTCAGGTCCTCCAGGACGACGGTCTCGCCGCGGTTCGCCAGGATGTTGATCAGGGCGTCGTCCAGGACCGTCAGGTTGCGCAGACCCAGGAAGTCCATCTTGATCAGACCCAGCGTTTCGCAGGTCGGATAGTCGAACTGGGTGATGATGGCGCCGTCCTGCTCCCGCTTCATGATCGGGATCAGCCCCTGCAGCGGCTCGGACGACATGATGACGCCGGCGGCATGCACGCCCCACTGGCGTTTCAGGCCCTCCAGGCCCTTGGCCATGTCGACCACGCGCTTGACGTCCACATCGGACTCCACCAGCGCGCGGAACTCCGCACCTTCGGAATACCGGGAGTCGCTGGGCTCGAAGATCTTGGCCAGGGAGACGTCCTTGCCCATCACGGGGGGCGGCATCACCTTGGTGATCCGGTCGCCGACGGAGAACGGCATGCCCAGGACCCTGGCCGAATCCTTCACCGCCTGCTTGGCCTTGATGGTGCCGTAGGTGACGATCTGCGCCACCCGGTCGTCCCCGTACTTGTCGGTGACGTAGCGGATCACATCGCCGCGTCGGCGCTCGTCGAAGTCCACGTCGAAATCGGGCATCGAGACGCGTTCAGGATTGAGGAAGCGCTCGAAGATCAGCCCGTGCTGCAACGGGTTGAGGTCGGTGATACGCATCGCATAGGCCACCATCGAACCGGCGCCGGAGCCACGACCCGGACCAACTCGGATGCCGTTCTCCTTCGCCCAGTTGATGAAATCGGCGACCACCAAGAAATATCCGGGGAAATTCATCCCGGTGATGACGTCGATCTCGAAGTCGGCCTGGACCTGGCACTCCGGCGGAATCCCGCCCGGAAAACGGATCTGCATGCCGCGTCGGACCTCGGCGACGAACCAGCTCTGCTCCGTCTCGCCTTCCGGCACCGGGAACCGCGGCATGTACGAGGCCGACTCGTCGAACTCGACCTTGCACCGCTCGGCGATCCACAGGGTGTTGTCGCACGCCTGCTTCAGGTCGTACTTGCCCTCCCAGATCTCCCGCATCTCGCGGGCGGACTTCAGGTAGTAGCCACCGCCCTCGAGCTTGAACCGCTTCGGATCGTCCATCGTCTTGCCGGACTGCACACACAGCAACGCCTCGTGCGAGGCGGCATCCTGAGGATCGACGTAGTGCAGGTCGTTGGTGGCGATCAGCGGCAGGTCGAGATCCTTGGCGATCCGCAACAGTCCCGAGCGCACCCGATTTTCGATGGACAGGCCGTGGTCCATGAGTTCGACCAGAAAATTGCCGGCACCGAAGATGTCGCGAAATTCTGCCGCACTCGCGACCGCCTGTTCGTAGTTGCCGATGCGCAACCAGGTCTGCACTTCACCGGACGGGCATCCGGTGGTGGCGATCAGGCCTTTGGCGTACTCGTTCAACAGCTCCCGGTCCGCGCGCGGCTTGTAGTAGAAGCCCTCCAGGGACGAGCGGGAAGAGAGCCGGAACAGATTGTGCATGCCCTCGGTGGTCTCGGACAGCAACGTCATGTGGGTGTATGCGCCCGATCCGGAAACGTCGTCGTTCCCGCCCTCGGACCACCGGACGCCCTTCTTGTGGAACCGGGACGTGTTGGGCGTGACGTAGGCCTCGAGCCCGATGATCGGGTTTATTCCGGCCGCGCGGGCCTGCCGGTAGAAATCGTGTGCACCGAACACGTTGCCGTGGTCGGTCATCGCGAGGGCGGACATCTCCAGCTCGGCCGCCCGCTCGAAAAGATGACCCAACCTGGCGGCACCGTCGAGCATCGAGTATTCGGTGTGCACGTGCAGATGAACGAAGGGATCCGAACACGAACCAGCAGTTCCGGCCAATGAACGGCCTCCTCCATCATCCTGACCGCCCGAGAGCCGTCTTACGTTGCAACAACCATCATCCCAGCCTGCCGACCGGTCGATGACCGCCATCGTTCTAACACGTCGCACTGACAGCCGTCCGGTCGGCGGGTAGCGTCCCAGCGGTGACGACACCGAACTCACCGCAAGGACGGCCCGTTCCGGATACGAGTGATCTGCGGTTGCTCGCCGAGATCGTCAACAACGGCGCCATCGGACTTCCGCAGGCAGCGTGGAACGCCCGGATGAGCCAGGCCGAAGCGGCCGCCAGACTCGTCACCATGGCCGAGCGGGGCCTGCCGCTACGGCTGGTGGCCGAGGGCGATCGACAGTTGCTGTGGAACATCGCTCAGGCCGGACCGGCGACCGGTGGTGTTCCACAGCCGCCTGCGCCGCCGGGAGCTTTCGCCCCGCGGCCGGATGAGGTCGCCGCACGCCCGGACGGTGTGGCGCTGCCACCGACGTCCGCGGTTCCACCGCACGAGCAGGCGATTGCCGGGGCGGTACCCCTCGGGCAGCCGCCGTTCGGCACGTCCTCACCTGCACCAGCGGCGCCGGCGCAGCCACCCGGGCTCGAGCTCACCGACGCTGCCGGGTCCGGAATGCCTGCCGAGTCGACCTGGGGGCTGCCCGGCAGCTCGGCCTGGATCAGGTCGGACGAACCCGAACCCGAATCCGAGCCCAAACCCGAATCAGCAGCAGCCGAACCCGAGATGACGCAGGCCTATCCCCCGCCACCGCCGTTCGAGCCGCAACCTCCGTTCGAGCCGCAACCGCCGTTCGAGCAGACACCTGCGGTCGACCAACCATCGCCGCTCGAGCAACCACCGCCGGCGGCCCAACAACTTGTTGTCTCCCACCGATCTCCCGAACCCGAGAGGGCACCGGCCGCATCGCCGACGAAGCGGGCCATGATCTCGGGCCGGCCGATGGAGTCGGTCGTCGGCCTGTTCGGCGAGCATCTGGACGTCAGCCTGCAGAATGTCGTCGATCCCGCCGATCAGATTCTGACCGACGTCGGCTATCGACTCGAAGCCGGCGAGCGCGCGCTGCTCGTTCAAACCGCTGTGGGCAATCGCGGGCCCATCGACTTCGAATCGCTGCCCGACCTCTACCTCGTCCTGGTCTCGGGGGAAGGCACGATTCTGCAGAAGGCGGCGATGGCCGTCGCCGGTTATCCCGCCCACCGGGTGGGCGTTCCGGCCGGTACCCAGGTCTCCGGTTGGACCGTGTTCCTGGTTCCGGCCGCGACCGAGGTGGCCGAAGTGCGGTGGAGCATCCGTCCCGACCTGGTCAACCGCACCGTGCGCTGGGGGTTCGGTCCGGCCTGACTCAGCCGGCGGCGAGAATGTCCTTGGCCCGCACCAGGTCTGGTGGATAGGGAGAGGTGAACTGCACCCAGCGGCCGTCGTCCGGATGGGCGAAGCCGAGTTGGTGGGCGTGCAGCCACTGCCTGGCCAGACCGAGCCGGGCGGTCAGCGCCGGGTCGGCGCCATAGGTGATGTCACCGACACACGGGTGGTGCATGGCCGAGAAGTGAACCCGGATCTGGTGCGTCCGACCCGTTTCCAGATGCACCTCGACCAGGGTGGCCGATCGGAACGCCTCGAGGGTGTCGTAGTGGGTGATGCTGTCCCGGCCGCCGGCCACCACCGCGAACTTCCAGTCCGACTTGGGATGTCGTCCGATCGGCGCGTCGATCGTGCCCGCGCTCGGGTCCGGATATCCCTGGATGATGGCGTGATAGACCTTGTCCACGGTGCGGGTCCGAAACGCGTCCTTGAGCACGGTGTACGCATGCTCGCTCTTGGCCAGCACCATCACGCCGGTCGTTCCGACGTCGAGGCGGTGCACGATGCCCTGCCGTTCGGCCGAGCCCGAGGTGGTGAGCGAGACACCGAGTGCAGCCAACGCTCCCAGCACTGTCGGCCCACTCCAGCCGGGGCTGGGATGGGCGGCCACCCCGACCGGCTTGTCGACGACGATGATGTCGGCGTCCTGATGAAGGATCTGCAGCCCGTCGACCTGCTGCGGAACCACGACCAGCGGACGGTCCGGTTCCGGCAGCGTGATCTCCAGCCACATTCCCGGGCTCAGCCGCTCGGATCTGCCCACCACCGTCCCGTCGACGAGCACACCGCCGGCGTCGATCATGGTTCCGACGCTGGTGCGGCTGATGCCCAGCAGGCGCGCGAGCGCGGCATCGGCCCGCATGCCGGCCAGTCCGTCCGGAACGGGTAGTTCCCGACGATCAGCCATGCGACGCCGTGCCCTTATTGTCCTTGGTGTCCTTGGTGTCCTTGGTGTCCTTGCTCCGGCGGCCATCCATGTCGATGCCCAGCAGCGCCGTGATCACCAGGGCCACTCCGCCCAGGGTGATGCCGGAGTCAGCCACGTTGAACACCGCGAAATGCCGCCCGTCCGGCTCGAACAAGGAGACGAAGTCGACGACGTGTCCCCGAAGGAACCCCGGGGACCGGAAGAACCGATCGCACAGGTTACCGACGGCGCCGCCCAGCACCAGGCCCAGGGCGATGGCCCACGCAGTCGAGCGCAGTCGGCTGGCCGTGCGAATGATCCAGATCACGACGGCCACGGCCACCAGCGCGAGCAGCCAGGTCAGGCCGGTCCCGGTGGAGAAGGCGGCCCCGGCGTTGCGGAACAACGTCAGGTAGACGGCGCCACCCAGGATGCGGCGCGGTACCCCCTCGGTGAGATTGGCTACCACCAGGACCTTCGTCACCTGATCCAGAACCAGGACGATGATGGCCAGAGTCGCCACCAGAGCGATGCGACGCGGCGGCAGCGCGGGTGCGGTCGCCGCCTGCTGCAGGTTCCCGTCGGACACCTCGCCGGGAGGTTGCTCTGGCTCAGTGGAACTGTTCACCGGTCCAGTGTCGCAAACATTAGGAGTCGGTCCGGTCACCTCGCTCGCCGAACCACGTCGCCAGCGCCCCCGCCCGGCTGATGGCCCGCAGACGGCGCTCGGTTGCGACCCGCAGGCGCTCGGGTGTAACGATCAGCAGCTGGTCGCCGGACTGCAATCGGACCGTCGGCTCGACCGCGACCGGTGAACCCGCCCGGACGACGAGCGCGACCACCGCTTTGGACGGCAACCGCAGTTGCGAAAGGTACACGCCGTGCATGCGGGATTGGGCGGGAATCGTGATCTGCAGGATCTGCGCCCCCATTTCGTCCAGCGGAGCCGCCTCGACCTGTATCTCCGTGGTCTGACCGGGCTGGATCACGCCGAGGATGCGAGCCATCCACGGCAGGGTGGTCCCCTGGACGAGGGTGTAGATCACCACGACGACCACGATGATGTTGACCATCGACCGCGATTGAGCGTCACCCCGGAGCATCAGCGGAATCAGTGCGAGCACGATCGGAACGGCGCCCCGCAGCCCTGACCACGACAGGAAAGCCTGCTCGCGCCAGGGCGTCCGAAAGGGCAACGCGGCTGCCAGCACCGACAGCGGACGCGCCACTGCCAGCACCAGCAGCCCGATGGCGGCCCCCGGCAACAGCGCCGAAGGCAGCTCTTTCGGATCGACGTAGAGGCCGAGCAGGACGAACAATCCGATCTGCGCCAGCCATCCGAAGCCCTCCGCGAACGACAGGGTCGACGCCCGGTGCGGCAACCGGGAGTTGCCCAGGATCACCGCGCACACATAGGTGGCCAGGAACCCCGACGCGTGCAGGTATTGGCCGCCGGCATAGGCCCCACCGACCAGCGCGAGCGTTGCCAACGGGTACAGACCCGCGGCCGGCAGCGCTCCTCGGCGGAGGCTCCAACCGCCCGCGAAGCCCACCGCCCCGCCGATCACGGCTCCGGCCAGTAGCTCGTAGACCACCAACAACGGGTCCGTCCAGCTGATCGTCGTGGCCCCGGCGAGCAGCAGGACCGTGATGACGACCGGGGCGTCGTTCAGCCCCGACTCGAGTTCGAGGGCAGCCGCCAGCCTGGGCTTCACTCCTACTCCCCGCAGCACCGAGAAAACGGCGGCGGCATCGGTGCTGGACAGAACCGCACCCCACAGCAGGGACGTGCGCCAGTCCAGACCCAACCTGGCGCCCAACAACAGGTGCACACCGGCACCGGCGACCACGACGCTGACCACCACCGACACCGTCGCCAAGGCGGTTCCCAAGCCCAACGCGGGTCGGACATTCGCCCAGCTGGTGGTCAACCCGCCTTCGGCGAGGATGAAGACAAGGGCGGCCAGACCCAGTTGCTCGGTCAGCCGGGTGTCGGAGAATTCCAACCCGAGTCCGCGGTTGCCCAGCAGCAGACCGATGCCGAGGTAGAGGAGCAGCGATGGCAGACCGAGCCGCCGGGACAGGCGGATTGCGATCAACGCTGCGAGGATGACCAGGGAGGAGAGTCCGAAGGCCAGTTGGACGTCATCCATCAGCTCAGCGCACCTCTCAGGTCTGCAGTGCCGGCATTCTGGTCATACCCAGCGCGCTCAGAACCTCCAATGTCGCTTTGGACCGGTTGAACGTATAGAAGTGCAGACCGGGTGCACCTTCGACGAGCAGTTGCTCGGACATCCGGATCGCATGCTCCATCCCGATCTCCCGGCCCGCTGCCGGATCCCCCTCCACCGCCTGCAACCGCTCCGCCAACTCGGCCGGAGTTCGCTGGCCGGAGAGTTCGATGATGCGCATCAGCCGGCTGTAGGAGGTCACCGGCATGATGCCGGGCAGAATCGGCACGTCGGCGCCGGCGGCCGCCGCCCGGTCTCGCATCTGCACGTAGTCGGCGGCCGAGAAAAGCATCTGGGTGATCGCGTAGTCCGCGCCGGCGGCAATCTTGGCCGCGAAGTACCGGGTGTCGGACGAAAGATCCGGCGAACGGGGATGCTTGTCCGGGAACGCGGCGACGCCGACGTGGAACTCACCGAGCGACCTCGTCAGTGCCACCAGGTCACTGGCATGATCCAGCCCCTGTGGATGCGCTTTCCACTCCGCGGTCGGATCTTCCCCGGGGGGATCTCCGCGCAGCGCCAGGATGTTCCGAACCCCTACCGCGGCGTAGGAGCCGATGACGTGGCGCAGCTCGGCCACCGAGTGTCCGACCGCTGTCAGGTGCGCAACCGGCAGCAGCGTCGTTTCGGCCGCGATCCGCTCGGTGATCCGGATCGTGCGGTCGCGCCGCGAGCCGCCCGCCCCGTAGGTCACCGAGACGAATGCCGGGCGCAACGGCTCCAGCCGCCGAATGGCGAGCCAGAGCGCAGCCTCCTGTGCGTCGTCACGCGGCGGGAAGAACTCCACCGAAAAATGGGGGCCGGGCGCGGCCAATCGCTCCCGGACGGTCAGCATGCCCCGCAGCTTATCCGGCCACGGTCGACGGGCAGACTGGGCGGTGTGCACCTGTCCCCCCCGGCGGCCCAACTGGCGATCGCGGTCGAGTCGGCACTGACCGCCGAACTGACTTCGCGCCGGGCAGAGGTCGCTGCGATCGATGTCCGCCTGGTCGCCGACGTCGACCGGCTGATCGCGTACATCGCCTCTGGTGGAAAGCGGCTCCGGCCGCAGTTCCTGGGGGCCGGATGGCTGGCTACGACCGCCGATCCGACGCTTGCCGTTCCCGGCGGTGTGGCCAAGGCGGCCGCCGCGCTGGAGCTGATCCAGGCGTGTGCGCTGATTCACGACGACATCATCGATCGCTCCGAGACCCGGCGCGGCGGGCCCAGTCTGCATCGATCCGTGCAGAAGCTGCATGCCGACCGCGGATGGTCCGGGGATGCTGCCCACTTCGGCGTCGGGTCGGCATTGTTGATCGGGGATCTGGCGCTGGCCTGGGCGGACGACCTGTTCTGCGCGGCGCTGGTAGAACTGGGCTGGTCCGCGGAAGCGTTCGGAGCCTGGCGTTCGATGCGCACCGAGGTGCTGGCCGGCCAACTCCTGGATCTGCGGATCGCGGCCGACGAATCGGCCGAGCCACAGACCGCCGCGGCCGACGAGACGGGGGTCAACCGGTACAAGACCGCTGCCTACACGGTGGAACGGCCGCTGCATCTGGGCGCTGCGCTCGGCGCGGCCGGACCAGCGACGATCGAGGCGCTACGCCGTTATGGTGTGGCGATCGGGGTCGCTTTCCAGCTGCGCGACGACCTACTCGGAGTCTTCGGCGATCCGGCGGTCACCGGAAAACCGGCGGGCGAGGATCTGATCGAGGGCAAGCGAACGGTCCTGCTGGCGCTGGCGCGGGTCGCCTTGGCCGCGTTCCCCGACCAGCTTGCCGACCTGGACTGCGGAATAGGCACGGCCCTGCTGCCGGCGCAGGTCGAGCGGCTGACCCGACTCATCGCCGATACTCCTGCTCCGGCGGCGATCGAGACGCAGATCACCGCTCTGCTGCGGGACGGCCTTGCCGCTCTGGACGCAGTCGATTCCCGAGGCGTGCAGCTGGTTGCCGCGGCGGCCGCGGCCGACCTGCGCGTTCTGGCATTGGCCGCGACGGCGCGGCAGCGGTAGGCCGCAGAGCTAGAAGCCGGAGACCTGAGCCCTGCGATGGACCTCACGGCCGCGATTCTCGCGCAGTGCGGTGATCGGACGGCCGGGCAGCGAATCGTCGGAAGCAAACAACCATTCGATGATCTCCGGATCGGTGAAGCCGGCGTCGGCCAGCAGCGTGATGGTGGCGGTCAGCCCCTTCACGACGGCACCGGATTGGACGAATTCAGCCGGAATGCGGAGCACCCCATCCACTCTGGTCGCTATCAGTTGCCGTTCCCGAAGTAGTTGGTGCACGCGGGTGACGATCATTCCCAGGGCGGACCCGATATCGGGGACCGGCACCAGGGTCGGTGGTCCGGCATCGGCTTTCGGGTCGCGGTTCCCGATGTTTCCGGAACCGGTGGGGTCGGCGGGCACGCTGGGGCTCCTCTGCACGGGGTTCTTCGGCACGCCGATCAGCGTGCCACTTCCCAACCGGGACCGCTAACCGGTTCCGGACTCCTAGTATCGGCAGTCGTGAGTACCTCTGACGACGGCTCGACCGGCTCCCGGTTGACCGGCACCGTGCTCGAGGGTCGGTACCGGGTGGGCGCCGTGATCGCCAGGGGCGGGATGTCCACGGTCTACCGTGGCATCGACCTCCGGTTGGACCGACCTGTCGCGATCAAGGTGATGCAGCCGTCGTTCGCCTCCGACCCGACGTTCTTGACCAGATTCGAACGCGAGGCCCGCCTGGCCGCCGGCCTCGCACATCGCGGCGTGGTGGCCGTCTACGACCAGGGCCGCGACGACGACGTCGTGTTCCTGGTCATGGAACTGGTCGACGGGGGCACCCTGCGGGACCTGATCCGGCAGTCCGGCGCGCTCTCGGTATCGGTGACGATGTCGATCCTGGAGCCACTGCTCTCCGCCCTTGGCGCGGCCCACGCCGGCGGGTTGGTGCACCGCGACGTCAAACCAGAGAACGTGCTGATCTCGTCGAAGGGCGAGGTGAAAGTGGCCGACTTCGGGTTGGTCAGGGCGATCAGTTCACAGACCATGGCGACCGGCAACGTGATTCTGGGAACCGTCGCCTACCTGTCGCCGGAACAGGTCGCGACGGGCGCGGCCGATGCTCGATCCGACG
The DNA here is from genome assembly GCA_050999445.1 of Nakamurella sp. Taxonomy (GTDB): domain Bacteria; phylum Actinomycetota; class Actinomycetes; order Mycobacteriales; family Nakamurellaceae; genus Nakamurella. Next base: position 15,713 of record JBPCPG010000100.1, read on the forward strand.
TCTATTCGGCAGGCGTGGTCGCCTTCGAGATGCTGACCGGGCACCCTCCCTACGGAGGGGACAACGCCATCTCCGTCGCCTATCAGCACGTCCACTCCGACATTCCGCCGGTCACCGACCAGGCACCGGGGGTTCCGGTCGAACTCGATGATCTGATCCTCGCCGCCACCCGGCGCGACCCGATGGCACGGCCGCGGGACGCCTCGGCGTTTCTGTCCGCCGTGGTGTCGATGCGGGCTCGCCTCGGCCTGGCCAGAGCCGCCGTTCCGGTTCCGCGTGCACCGTCGGCGGCCGCCGGGCCGCTGCCGCAGCGATCAGCGGCCTCCCAGTCGCAGACCACGGCCCGCCCGGCCGGGCCGGGTGGCACACGGGTGGCCGGGGCTCGGGTGGGCGGTACTCAGGTGGGCGGCACTCCTGTGGGCGGCACTCGGGTGGGCGTCGGTCGGGTGGGCGTCGGTCGGCCCACCACGCTGGACCTGGCGGTCGGTGCCCGCGGTTCCGAAGCGGTCGAAGCCCCTTTCGCGAGTCCGATCCGATCCCCGCGTCACAGGTCCAGGCTTCGCCGGTGGTTGATCCTGATGCTCGTCGTCCTGCTGCTGGGTGTGGCGGCCGCAGCCGGCGGTTGGTGGTTGGGTAGCGGCCGCTGGGCGTACATCCCGTCGGCGGTTGGCGAGCCGCAGCCAGCCGCGGAGGTGCTCGTCCGCGATGCGGGACTCGTTCCCCAGGTCACCACCGCGCCGAACGACGTCGTCCCGTTGGGAACGGTCGCGGACACCGAACCGATTTCCGGTTCGCGGCTGCTCCGGGGATCCGACGTTCGACTGGTGGTTTCCTCCGGTCGACCGGTGGTTCCTGCGATCGTGGCCGGAACTGCTTCGGAGGAGGCTTCGAAGTTGGTGTCGGCCGCCGACCTTACCCCGGCCTTCGACAACTCCGCAGACCGTTACGACAAGTCCGTACCCCCGGGAGCGGTCCTGGCCACGGAGCCGCCCGGAAACACCACCGTGGCGGTTTCGGCGCAGGTGGTGATCATCCGGTCAAAGGGTCCGCGACCGATTCCCGTGCCTTCGGTCACCGGCAAGTCGCCCGAGGACGCCAGGAACAAATTGTTGGTGGCCGGCTTCACGGTAGCTGCGGCCAAACGGGTCTTCAGCGCCGACGTCGACGACGGCAGCGTGCTCGGGACGGATCCGGCGGTGGGTCGCGAGGCGTCCGAGGGCTCGCCGGTGGCGCTGGTGCTGGCCTGGTCACTCACCGTTCCGGCGATTCGCGGGGAGTCGGTCGAGCGAGCCACCGCGGACCTGGAACAGGCCGGTTTCACCGTCACCGCAGCCACGCCGGCCTTCGACGCGGACGTCGACGGCGGCTCGGCGATCGGCACCACCCCGGCTCCGGGCACCAGAGTCGATCCAGCAGGCCCGGCCATCCTGTTGGCGATCTCCAATGCCGTGGTCGTTCCCGATCTTGGTCAGGACAACGTCGGACAGGCCCGGCAGCAGTTGGCCGAACTGGGCCTGGTGGCCGACGTGAGCGCGATGTTCGGAAGTGCGGGCGCCGCCGTGATCGATCAGTCCCCCGGTTCGGGTAGCCGGGTGCAGCCTGGTTCGACGGTCACGATCACTGCGTTTCCCTGACCGGGCGAACCAACCGCAGGAGCGCCAGCCGGGCGAACGGCAAATAGGCCAGTAGCACCGGAAGCGGGCCGCTCAGGTGCAATCGGGTCCGAACCCCGTCCCCTTCTGCTTGGACCGTATGACGCAGCCGGAGCCGCACTCCCCATGGCAGCCGGGCGATCCACGACCACGACCTGTTCTGCTCGTCGACCTCGGTCACTTCGAAGGGCACGTCGACATAGAGAATTGCGTGAACCACCCCCACGCTGCCGGTGCGCAGGACCTCGTCGCTGCAGTCCACGGCGCGGATCTGCGGCGACCATGTCGGCCACAGCGCCGGCCGGACGTAACGGGCCCACACCAACGAGGCAGAAGCGGTTCCGGAGATCTCCGTGGTGATCCTCATCGTCAGCTGCGGAGCATCTCCGCCACGAGGAAGGCCAGCTCCAACGACTGCTGGGTGTTCAGCCGCGGATCGCAGGCCGTCTCGTAGCGGTCGGCCAGATCCTCGTCGCGGATCTCCTGGGCGCCGCCGAGGCACTCGGTCACGTTCTCGCCGGTGAGTTCGACGTGAATGCCCCCGGGATGGGTGCCCAGGTCGCGGTGCACCTCGAAGAAGCCCTGCACCTCGTCGACGATCCGATCGAAATGTCGGGTCTTGTAACCGGTCGAGGCTTCGTGGGTGTTGCCGTGCATCGGATCGCACTGCCAGATGACCCGATGTCCGGTCGCCTCCACCTTCTCGATGATCGGTGGCAGCACGTCGCGGACCTTGCCGTTGCCCATCCTGGAGATCAACGTGAGCCGCCCCGGCGTTCCGTGCGGATCGAGCCGCTCGACGTATTCCACCGCCTGGTCCGGCGTGGTGCCGGGCCCGATCTTCAGGCCGATCGGGTTGGCCAGAATCTCGGCGAAGGCGATGTGCGCCCCGTCGAGCCGCCGGGTCCGTTCACCGATCCAGAGGAAGTGGCCGGACAGGTCGTACAGCTTGGCCGCATCCCCCGTGCCCGCCATCCTGAGCATCGCGCGCTCGTAGTCGAGCAGCAGGGCCTCGTGGGAGGAGAAGATCTCGACGGAGTGCAGGCTGTGCGAATCGGCGCCGCATGCGGACATGAACCGCATGGCCCGGTCGATCTCGCCAGCGAGCCGCTCGAACCGCTCACCTGCCCGGGAGGTTGCGACGAATTCCTGGTTCCACTCGTGGACGCTCGCCAGGTCGCCCATTCCGGCGCCGGTCAGCGATCGCACCAGATTCATCGCGGCCGAAGCGTTGGCGTAGGCACGCACCATTCGCGAGGGATCCGGTACCCGCGCCTCGGGCGTGGTCGCCAGCGAATTGATGATGTCGCCCCGGTAGGACGCCAGGCCGAGGGAGTCGATGTTGGAACTGCGCGGCTTCGCGTACTGGCCGGCGATCCTGGCGATCTTGACGACCGGCATCGACGAGCCGTAGGTCAGCACCACCGCCATCTGCAGCAGCGTCTGGATGTTGCCGCGGATGTGCGGTTCGGTGTTGTCGACGAAGGTCTCGGCGCAATCGCCACCCTGGAGCAGGAAAGCCTCCCCGTTGGCGACCGCGGCCAACTGGGAGTGCAGCCGGTCCACCTCACGCGGCACCGTGATCGGCGGCACCGCCTCCAGAAGGGCTCGCACCGCCAGTACCTGCTCGGCGTCCGGCCAATCCGGCTGCTGGTCGGCGGGCAGGGAGAGCGCCTTGTCCAGCTCGGCTCGCAGACTTCCTGGCAGTGGCGGGAGGCTCGGCAGGATGTCCGCCGGGATGTCGACAGTCCAATTCACACCCGTCAGCCTATTGGCTCGCGCTGCGGGCGAGAACCGCCTCCGCTGCCTGCCAGCGGGCGAGGCCGAGCCGCGCGTCCGCCAGGGCGTTGTGCCGGTCGGCGCCGGCCTCCGGTATCGGCGGACAGCCGGCCGACTCCCAGTGTTGACGAATCTCTCTGGTCAGCTTCGGCACCTCGCGGGGCAGCGCCGGCATGGCACCCCACAACTGCCCGAGCACCACGTGGTCGTAGGCGGCCAGCCAGGCCCAGAGTTCGATCGAGCGCCCGGGCGCGGTGAAGAAGGCGTACAGATCGTCCCGAATCTGAGATCGCCTGCGCCAGCTGGGATCAGACGGAGAGGGCAGCTTGTCGAGCACATTGCGGCGTACCCACTGGCCCGCCGATTCCGGGTCGAATTCGGTGGACACGGCGTAGAACTCGCGCCCGTCCTGCGCAACCACGCCGATCGAGATCAGCTCGATGGT
>JBPCPG010000097.1:0-10147 GCA_050999445.1 Nakamurella sp.
GGGGGGATGCGGCTGGTGTGCCTTGACGACTGTCTTGTCAGCGAGCTTTCCTGTCACTTCGGTGTCCAGCTCGGCCGTCGCCTCGCCGCCGGCGTGTGCCTCCAACGCCTCGGCGCTGGTCCATTTCTCGATCATGACCAGGGTTTCCTGGTCCTCGTGAAGGGCATACAGCTCGCACCCGTCGTCCAACTCGTGCACCCGCGCGATCCTTTCCTCGAACAGGGCGACGACCTCCGCCCGGTGCTCGGGTAGCGGATAAATGGTGGCGATGACGACGATGCTCATTCGGTAGTGCCTTCCTCTTTGACGGACCCGGGCGGAACGCTGCTGCGGCCCGGATTGTGCAACTACCAAGATGCCCTACCCGGGTGGTGCGGCGAAAGCACCGGGCCGTCGGGCGGGTCCGCTGGGCCGGGTCCCGGATGCCCGCACCCACGGTGTCGGGAACCTGCGGCTCATCCTGGAAATCGGAGATGTTGCTCCCACACGACGTTGCGCAGCCGTTCGTCGCCGTCGGGCTCCATGTCGACGATCGCGGCCTGTCGGAGGTGCAACGTGTCACCGTGGTGAATGCGTTCTGTGCGATTCATCGTGACGTGAGCGCGGTAGCCGGCACCGGTGAAATGTGGGTCGTCGAATTCCGCGGCCACCGCGGTCAACTCACGGACGAGGCGTTCATGGAGTAGCTCCAGCTCGTTCGTCTGCTGAACAACGGTGACCGGAATGGTTTCGGATAGGCCGAAACCTTCGTCATGCCCGGCTCGGAGGATGAGCGCACGCTGGAATGCGAAAACCGGCGCGATTGCGCAGACAGCAGTCTGAAGTGGGTTGTCGATGACGAAGGTCGGTGCCACGGTCAGATGCAGAGGCCAGGTCTTCAACGGGTAACCGTCGCCCAGCGCAAGCGGCTGAAGGGGAAGAACGACGACGTATCTGCCCATCAGTGCAAAAGTGCAGGTCGCAGAACGGCCGTGCGGAACCGGTTCTGGCACGTGGGGGTGAGTTCAGGCACCGCTCGGTAGCTCTCCGGACGCCGCCGCATCGATGATGATGGGCCGCGCGACGGCTGATCCTCTGGGTGGGCGCGGCATCTTGGCGGTTTCCCGTCCGACCCGTCTGGTCGCCCAGGCATCGCCGGCGCCGCCCACCGCGCCGCCCAACACAGGTATCCGACGTGCGACGAACGCGGCTACCCGCTTGCCGCCGACCCCGGTCAGGAGCGACAGCGCGACAGCGCGACCGATCAACTGCCGAACCTCCTGACCCTGTTCACCCTTGACAACCGTCGCCGGCGACATGTCGCTCTTTGCGTCCTTCGTCAACGCCTTTCGTGCGTCCGGGTCGAGAAGACAGATCAGAACGGCATTTCGAACCGAGGGGTGCTGGAGGTCATATCCGCGAATGTGCACGATCTCCGCGGCCAGGTGGCACTGCACCAGCGCAACTGCAGCAAGATTGGCCGGCGCGGTGACCGCCATCGTGATCAACCCACCGATGTTGGTGACGAAACCCTGGGCGCCGGCGAGCCGGACATGCGAGCTGATCAGGTCGTCGATGGCCACGTCGGTGTCGCCGCCGGCTTTCCGCACCGCAGCTTCGGCCGATGTGGCAGCCCCTGGAAGCGGACCGAGACCGTCGATCGCCTTCTCCAGAATGGTGCGAATCATCGTTCCGGTCACCTCGGGGCCGACATGCTTGGCCAACGCACCGCCGATCGATCCAACGACGCCCACAGTTTGCCCACCTTCGATCGACGGAAACAAGTCGTCTCTCCCGGTGACCGGAATGGACCGTGTCGAAACGGTACCTCCGGCCGAACTGAACCAAAGCGGTGCCGGTCGCCGCGGCCGCTTGCCACATCAGCGGTGCCGGGTGTGCCGTCGGGACGAATCGAAGAGCCATGATGGAAGGGTGTCCCCCCAGTTGAGCCCGCCGCCGAAGATGCGACAGGAGACCTGGGACCTTGCGGCGCTGTTGGCGGATCGGGGTACGGAGCTGCCGGCGATCATCACCCAGGTGCTGGAAGTGGCCGGACCGCAGATCGAGGCGCAATCGGTTCTCGAGATCCGGCCGCACGGGCGCACCTTCTGGAGCTCCCTGGCGCGGGCCGTCGCGTGGGGCATCCTGGCGGATCTGGGGTTGCTCGTTGCGGAGTCGCTGGGAGCTCGACCGGTGCCGGTGCTGAAGGTAGCCATCTACGCCGGGGTGCTGCTCTGGGCGCTTGGGTTCGGTGTCATCGCGGGGAATTCCAAGGTGCACCAACGACGGAACAGAGTTGGCTCCACCAATCGAGTGCTGGTCGAGCGACTCGCCCAGGCGGCCGCCCATTATGTCTGGGCGGCCCAGGTTCCAGGGGACTGGCAACCCCTCGGACCCGTCCCGGTCGGAAAGCCCAGCCAGGGCGATACCGCAGCCTCTGCGTGGCTCCGCCGCTTCGGTGTCCCCGCCGCCGCCGTCGTCGGGTTGGTCGTCGACGGCACCCTGGCCGGTCTTTCCAAGGCGATCCGAGACCATCCCGGAGTGCCGGTGGCTCTCTTCGTGCATGAGTCCGGTGTTTTCACCGACGAAGCCAGATCAGCGGCCGATCTGGACGGGATCGCGCTTTTCGTCGTCGGCGCCGAAGGATTGCACGCAATGAGCGCTGTCGCCTCGTCGACCCTTCGGGCCTATCGCAGCGGAAGTGGACGGGCCGATCCGAAAGAAGAGTTGTTGCGCGGTTGGTCGATGGCGTAGCGAGGTCGATCTCCGCGCCGCGTTCCATTCCTGCCCCGAATGCGCGGATGAAGCCGAGAAGCGAATGCTGCAGCCAAGTTCGGCTGACTATGCCTGCCCCGGCTCGCTGCGCCAGACAGCTCCGCGTGAGTCGATGACGGTTGCGGTTCCGTATTCCAATCGTTACCTCGCTGGAGTTGACCGGACGGTGTGGGCACCCCCACACTGGTTCCCGGAACCGGTTCCGGTACCGGTTCCGCAGTATGGCCGAGCGACGTCAGAGAGGACGGACGCATGCGCATCACCATCGCGGACGTGGCCTCTCGTGCCGGCGTCAGCAAGACCACCGTCTCCCGGGTGCTGAACGAAAAATCCGATCTCGACCAGATGACTGCCGCGCGGGTCCGGCGAATCATCGACGAAATGGGTTATGTGCCCAGTTCGGGCGCTGTTGGCCTGGCCCGCGGCCGAACGGGCGTGGTCGGTGTTCTGGTGCCATCGCTCACGTGGCCCTGGGTCGGCGAGGTGATGCAAGGTGTCATCGATGCGATGGAGGCCGCGTCGCAGGGCGTGTTGCTCTTCACCTGCAACCAAGGTGACGAATCGATGCGTAGGTTCGCCTCCCAGGTCTCTGCCAGGTCGTTCGACGGCCTGGTCGTGATCGAGCCGGAAGGCACGCTCGACTACATCTCAAGCCTTCATGCCGAGGGTTTGCCAGTGGTCATGATTGACGATCGTGCCCGGCAACCGTTGTTTCCGTCGGTGGCGACCACGAACTTCGCCGGCGCGGAATCGGCGGCGCACCATCTTCTCGATTCCGGCCGCCGCCGTCCGGTTGTCATTCGAGGTTCCCACGATTACGGTTGCACAGCAGAACGTCTGGACGGTTTCAGTCGAGCTTTCGTTTCGGCCGGCCTGCCTATCGACCCGGCGATGATCGTCGGTGGCGACTTCACCTTCGACGGTGGTCGGCTCGCGGTGCAGCGTTTGCTCGACGAGGACGTGCGGTTCGATGCGATCTTCGCGCACAACGACCTTTCGGCCGCCGGCGCTCTGCGCTCGCTGCACTCCGCCAGGATATGCGTTCCGGAAGATGTCGCCGTGGTCGGTTTCGACGATGTTCCGTTGGCTGCGGTCACCGGGCCGGGCTTGACCACAGTTCATCAACCACTGCGGGAAATGGGAATGGCCGCGGCACGAATGTTGCTGTCCCACGTCCAAGGGACACAGACCCCGCCGACGCGGTTGGTCATTCCGACCACTTTGACCATTAGAGAGTCGTCCTAGAAAGTCCTGCTTCCGAAACACATTCGGTGGTCCGGCTGCGATGACGACAACGAATCGCACGGCAGTGCGATTGCAACAGTAGTGAAAGGAGAAGTTTCCGTGGAGGTTTCGAGTTCACTCCCCGCCGACTTCGTGTGGGGCGTCTCGACTTCGGCGTACCAGATCGAAGGTGCGTACGACGTTGACGGACGTTCTCCGTCGATCTGGGACACCTTCTGCAAGCGTTCCGGCGCTATCGACGACGGCAGCAACGGCGACGTCGCCTGCGACCACTATCACCGGTGGCCGGAGGACCTGGATCTGGCCGCGGAAATTGGGGTGAACGCCTATCGCCTTTCGGTGGCGTGGCCGCGTGTACTTCCCGGTGGAACCGGCGCGGTCAACAAGAAGGGCCTCGCTTTCTACGACGCATTGATCGACGGTGCTCTGGCCAGGGGATTGACGCCCTTCGTCACCCTCTATCACTGGGACCTGCCTCAGGTGCTCCAGGACAACGGTGGTTGGCCGCACCGTGACACGGCCTATGCGTTCGCCGAATACGCCTCGATCGTCGCTTCGGCGTTGGGCGACAGGGTCACCAATTGGACGACTCTGAACGAGCCCTTGTGCTCCGCCTGGCTGGGTCATCTGCAGGGCGTCATGGCCCCTGGCATCAAGAACATCGAGGCCGCCGTTCCGGCGTCCGTACATCTGCATCTTGCGCACGGTCTCGGCGTGCAGGCGATCCGAGCCGCTGCCGTGCTGGCGCCGGCTGTCGGAATCGTCAACAACCTGGGCCCGGTGGAGTCGGCCAGCGACCGGCCGGAGGATGTCGCGGCTGCCCGCCGCGGGGACGGGCATACCAATCGCTGGTGGCTGGACCCGATTCACGGACGCGGCTATCCGGAGGACATGATTCGCACCTATGGCGTCGAACCACCGCTGCGGGGCAACGACCTCGAGGTGATCGCCCAACCGCTGGACTATCTCGGTGTCAATTACTACAAGCGCGAGATGGTCAGGGATGATCCGACCGGCGCGGGCCCCAGAATTGCCGAGGTCCGGGTCGAGAACGCGTTGGAGACGGCAATGGGGTGGGAGGTCCATCCGCAGGGATTGACCGACATCCTCGTCCGAGTCGCGGACGACTACTCACCCGAAAAGATCTACGTGACCGAGAGTGGATCCGCCTGGGTCGACCAGGTGGGATCGGACGGAAGCATCGACGATCCGGAGCGGGTCGCCTATCTCGAATCCCACATCGAGGCCTGCGCCGACGCACGTCGTCTCGGCGCCCCGGTTGCCGGCTACTTCGCCTGGTCCCTGCTCGACAACTTCGAATGGGCGTACGGCTACGACAAGCGTTTCGGACTGGTGCGAGTCGACTACCAGACGCAGCAGCGAACTATGAAGACCAGCGGTCGTCGATTCGCCGATCTCATCGCCCAGCAGGGCGCCGCTGCAGTTTCCGTCAACGGAAGGGCATGAATCGTGCGCACCTTCTTCCGCCGAATAGGCTTTTACCTGGTGGCCGCGATCGCGGCTGTCACCCTCGACTTCTTCATTCCGCGCATGGTGCCAGGGGATCCGGTCCTCACCGCGCTGGCGCAGATGAAGAGCGCTCCGCCGCAGGCGATCCACGCACTGGAACTGCAGTACGGAGTCGGCACCGGGCAGGGCCTGTGGGGGCAGTATCTCCATTTCTGGAACATGATTCTGCACGGAGATCTCGGATTTTCGACGAGTCAGGGCAACGTTCCGGTTTCCCATGTGATCGGCGAGCACTTCTACTGGACCGTCGTGCTCGTCGGGTTGGCCACGGTGATCAGCTTCGTGATTGGCACGGCCATCGGCACCTTGGCGGCGTGGAAGCGGGGTTCCTGGCTGGAATCGCTGCTGCCCATCACCACCTTCTTGCAGGCGATGCCGTACTTCTTCCTCGCCACCCTGCTGGTCCTGGCGTTCTCTGTCCAGCTGAACTGGTTTCCGGCGATCAATGGGTACGACTACCTGAACAGCACCATTGGATGGAACCTGGACTTCCTCAAGGACGCCCTCTATCACGGCATCCTGCCGGCGCTGACGATCGTCATCGCCTCGCTGGCCGGCTGGATCATCGGAATGCGCAACATGATGGTGACAGTGCGGGACGAGGACTACGTTCTATTGGCCGAGGCTGCGGGCCTGCCGCCGCGCCGGGTCATCTGGTACGCAGTGCGCAATGCGATCCTGCCCCAGGTTTCAAGTTTCGCGATGGCGCTCAGCTTCGTGGTGGGCGGCTCGGTTCTGACCGAAATCGTCTTCTCCTACCCGGGCATCGGATTCATTCTGCTGAGCGCGGTGAAAAGTCTTGACTACTCATTGGTTCAGGGAATCTTCCTGGTCATCACCTTGGTGGTACTGGCGGCGAATTTCGTCGCCGACCTGGTTTACGTCGCCCTCGATCCGCGTACGCGACAGGAGGCCTGATCACTCATGGCAATGATCGACATCGCCCAGAGCGAGACATCGGAACCGATCGTTCCTCCGGTGGCCAAACGCCCGAAGCGCAGCTTCCGTCTCTCCCGGTCCAAGAAGATGCTGATCGGATTGGTCCTGCTGGGGATCTTCGTTCTGTTGGCCATTCTCGGACCGATCATCGCGCCGCACGATCCGACGGCGCTCGGGGCACTCGAAGGGCCGCCGACGCCTGGTTCGCTGGTGCCTTCCCAGCAGCCCAGCGGTCACCACTGGTTGGGCCAGACCGGCATCGGCGGCGACATCTTCTCCCAGTTGCTCGCCGGCACCAGGCCGACGGTCATCGTCGCATTCCTGGCCGGGGCGATCGCGACCGCGTTGGCGGTTCTGATCGGAATCACGGCCGGTTTCGTCGGCGGCCTTTTCGACGAGATTCTGTCGATGCTGGCGAATATCTTCCTGGTGATTCCGGCACTGCCGCTGCTGATCGCCATCGGTGCCTTCCTCGGACCGGAGCGGAGCAGCAATCCGATCGTGGTCAGCCTGATCATCGCGTTGACGGGATGGGCCTGGGGTGCCAGAGTGATTCGGGCGCAAGCACTTTCGTTACGCAGCCGAGACTTCGTGGAGGCCGCCCGAGTCAGCGGCGAGAGTTCCTGGCGGATCATCGTGTCCGAGATCATGCCCAACCTGACGGCGGTGATCGCCTCCTCCTTCCTGTTCACCACGATCTACGCGATCGGAACGTATGTCGGGCTGGGATTCCTCACCGTCGTCAGCGCTGGTCCCAACTACAACTGGGGCACGATGCTGTTCGACGCGACTTCGAGTTCCGCGGTGGAATCGGGCGCGTGGTGGTGGTACATCCCTCCCGGGTTGGCTATCGCACTGCTGGGTACCAGCCTCGCGCTGATCAACTTCGGTGTCGATGAATACATCAATCCGCGGTTGCGGGTCGCCAACGGTGGCCGCAAGGACGGCAAGAAGATCGGTGTGAAGATCGCACCCCAACTCGGTTTCACGCCGGTCGTCCGACGCCCGTCCGCAGGCGCGGGTGTCCGGCAGACCAATGGCCGTACGGAGGAATCACGATGAGTAGTCCCCACAATCCGTCGACGACAGTCGAGGCGCCGGTGTTTCCCGATGCGTTCTCCACACCGTCGTCGAAGGCGCCCGTCGGTGATCTGTTGTTGGAGATCCGCGGGCTGAGCGTTGACTACGGCCTGGGGGACGATCCTGTGCACGCTGTGGACAATGTCGATCTGACCATTCGTCGTGGCGAGGTTGTCGGTCTGGCAGGGGAAAGCGGCAGTGGCAAGTCCACCCTGGCCTATGCCATCACTCGGCTACTGCGCGATCCAGGAGTCATCACCGCCGGTGAGGCGTACTTCTACGATTGGCCAAAGGGCAGCTACCACGACGAGTCCGACGGGGCCGGTGCGAAGGTTCCGGCCGGTGGCCGTCAGGAACCGCGGGTAATCGACCTGTTGACCGACGACCGCCGGGTCCTGCATTCGGTCCGCTGGTCGAAGATTGCGGTCGTCTTCCAAAGTGCCTTGCATGCTCTCAACCCCGTGTTGAAGATCGGCAAGTTGATCGATGATGTATTGAAGGCTCACGAGAAGGGCATGTCACCGGAGAGACGGCGAGCGCGCTCTGCGGAGCTGCTGGCAATGGTGGGAATCTCCGCTGATCGGTTGAGCAGCTATCCGCACCAACTCTCCGGCGGAATGCGCCAGCGGGTGATGATCGCGTTGGCGTTGGCATTGCGTCCACAACTGTTGATCATGGATGAACCGACCACCGCACTGGACGTGGTGATCCAGCGAGAGATCCTCGAAGAGCTGATGGTTTTGCGGGAGCAGCTCGGGTTCAGCGTCCTGTTCATCACCCATGACCTGTCCTTGTTGATCGAGATCGCCGACACCATCGCGGTGATGTACGCGGGACGCCTGGTGGAAAAGGCACCGGCGCGCGCATTGTTCCGTGCGCCCCGCCACCCTTACACCTACGGTCTGACCCGATCCTTTCCCTCGCTGCACGGTGCAAAGTCGGTGATGGAAGGGATCCCGGGGTCGCCCCCGGACTTGCGGCACGTGCCTTCGGGGTGCCCGTTCCATCCTCGTTGCGCCTGGGCCATGCCCGAATGCGTCACCCAGGAACCGCCGATGCTTGCCCTCCATGACGTCTCCGGGTCTCGAGAGGCACTGTGCTGGTTGCAGGACGACCATCACGAGGTCCCGCTCGAATTGGACCGGACCCCCCCGACGGCCGGCACGGAGGCAGCCCGGCCGAGCATGCGCGGGGCGTCCCTCCTGCGCCGGAATGCGCCGTCCACCGCCGGAAGAGAAGGCTGATGACTACCCAGGACAGCACCCGGACCGGCGCCTCCCCGGCCGGAAGCCCCGCGCCCGTACTCGAAGCGGTCGACATCACCAAGCAGTTCCGGGTCAGGGTGGGACGGTTCGGCCGTGGCACCGTGCACGCAGCGGAGAACATCTCGCTGGCCCTCTACCCGGGGTCGGTCACCGCGGTGGTGGGTGAGAGCGGCTCCGGCAAGTCCACCCTCACCAGGATGCTCGCCCGCACTCACAAGCTGACGTCCGGAAAGCTGTACTTCCGGGGCGAGGAAGTCGATCTGCAGAAATCCGCTTCGAAGGACTATCGCCGTTCGGTACAACTTGTGCTGCAAGATCCTTTTGCGTCGCTGAATCCTGCCCACAACGTCCGATACATCCTCAGCCGCCCGCTTCTCATCCACGGAAAGGGCGGCGACAACGTGGAGGAGGCGGTTCTCAACCTGCTCCGTCGGGTGTCCTTGGAACCGGCCGAGCAATTCATCGACAAATACCCGCACGAGCTTTCCGGTGGTCAGCGCCAGCGGGTCTCGATCGCGCGGGGGCTCGCGGTCGAGCCGAAAGTACTGATCGCTGACGAACCGGTGTCGATGCTCGACGTTTCGATCCGATTGGGTGTTCTGAATCTGCTGGCCGATCTTCGCGATCGGGACCGGCTGGCCATTCTCTATGTCACGCACGACATCGCCTCGGCGCGATACCTGGCCGACACCATCATGGTGATGTACGCCGGCAAGGTGGTCGAGGTCGGTACGGCCGACCAGATCGTCAATGCGCCCACACATCCCTATACGAAGTTGTTGGTCAGTGCGGCACCCGACCCGGAGATGGAGGAGAAGACCTGGATGGGTGCGTCCGGCGCTCCACCGTCGTTGGTGAGCCCGCCGACTGCGTGCCGATTCCATCCCAGATGCCCGTTCGCGATGGAGATCTGCCGTACCACCGCGCCGCCATTCTTCCCCGTGACCGACGGGCATCGAACAGCGTGTTGGTTGAACAATCCCGAACCCGTAGCTCCGGAACTGTCGCGACCGATTGCGCGAGCCGCCCAAGAGGTCCCGGTAGGCGGGGACGTCCGGTGAGGGCACGCCGACGGGTGCCGGCCGGCGCACCCGCTCAGATCGCCGCGAAGCGGCCCCCACCGGCGCGGACGCCGCCGCGACAGGGCGTCGCGGTCGACCACGAACGCAGTCATTCGAAAGGGGTGATGAAGCTGCGCTGAAGGATCCCGGCCGAACGTGGCCGGACTGCAAGAAATGTTGTGATCATCTTGGCCCGTCGGCACCGAAGCCGACCATTCTCGAGAGGTCTTCATGTTACGAAAATCAATTACCGGGGTCGCGGCGGTGGGCATC
>JBPCPG010000103.1:0-7549 GCA_050999445.1 Nakamurella sp.
GTGGACCCGCCACGAGGTTTCGCTCACCCGGGCCATTGCCGACAGCACCGGAACCACCGTCGACGACATCGCTGCCGCAGCTCTGGCGCGATTCAGCCTCGAAGCCCTCGATCTCGCCGGCGAACAACCAAGCCCCCGCAAGGCCCTCGCCGCCACCTTCGACCACCTGCGCAACGGCTGGGGCGACTACGGCCGCCGAAAGCCGGAGACCGACTGAACGCCCGGCACGTGGCATTGATGCGGCCCGCTGCCGCTACGAGGCGAGCCTTGCTTGCGCTCACGCTGGCGCCACTGACATGCAACGGACACCGGCCGGGACGCCGCGGCTGCAAATATTGGTCGACCGTGAACGACACCGGTTCCACATGCACAAGCACCGATCCAGTACACACGTTCGATTCGGTCTACGATCGAATGGTGACCGTGACCTATCAACCGTCGATGTTCGACCTTGCCGACGAGGCTCGACTGACCCCGCTCGCCGGCCGGGTGGAGCGAACCGGCCTGAGTGACGGCGCCTGGGTCGACCGGCTCCCCGGCTGGCTGGCCGGGTCCGATGAGGTGCTGGACGCACTGCTGACGAAGGTGCCATGGCGTGCCGAACGCCGGCAGATGTACGACCGTGAGGTCGAAGTACCCAGGCTGTTGTGCTGGTATCAGGAAGGTCGCCGGCTGCCGCATCCATTACTCGGTGAGGCCCGGAACGCGCTGTCCGACTATTACGAACCAGAACTTCGCGAACCGTTCCTGACGGCGGGGCTGTGTCTGTACCGAGACGGCCGCGACAGTGTGGCCTGGCACGGCGACACCATCGGTCGGGGTTCGAACCAGGATGTGATGGTGGCCATCGTCTCGGTCGGATCCGAACGCCCGCTCCTGCTCCGGCCCCGATCCGGCGGCGCCGGCATCCGTATCCCCGTTGGTCATGGAGATCTCATCGTCATGGGTGGCTCCTGCCAACGAACGTGGGAGCACGCCATACCCAAGACGACCAGGGCAGTAGGCCCCCGGATCAGTATCCAGTTCCGCCCGGCGAACGTGGCCTGAAACGGGCTGCTAGAGCTTCATCATCGGGACGCCGCCGATCAACATCAACCGGATGGTGCCGGCCGTTCCGAAATCGATGGTGGCGGTCGCGGTCGGCCCGGAGCCGGACACCACGGTCACCTTCCCGAGACCGTACTTGTCGTGGTTCACCCGGTCTCCGACTGCCAACTGCAATGGCGGCCGGGCCGGCCGCGCGCCGCCGATCGACCCGAACCGCGACGCCGACACCGGTGCCGAACGGCTCCGCGAGTCGTACCCGGAGTAATTGCTGGAGCCACCCGACCCCCAGTTCGACGACCGATAATCTGCCGAACCGGCCACGTACGGCTCCCGAGCCGGCGCCAGCCGACGCCAATCGACGAGATCCTCCGGTATGTCGTCGAGAAAACGGGACGCCGGATACGAGTTGGCCTGCCCCCACGCCGATCTCGTCACGGCACGGGAAACATACAGCCGTTCTCGGGCTCTGGTGATGCCGACATAGGCCAGTCGGCGCTCCTCGGCCAACTCCCGCTCGTCGGAGAACGCTCGCTGGTGGGGGAAGATCCCGTCCTCCATTCCGGTCAGGAAGACCACCGGGAATTCCAGACCCTTGGCCGTGTGGAGTGTCATCAAAGTGACCACTCCGTCGGTCGAGTCCGGAATCGAGTCGGCGTCCGCCACCAATGAAATCTGTTCGAGAACCGCTGCCAACAAATCGATTCCGGGTTCCGGTGGATCGACGTCAGGGGCGTCGGTGTCACCGGTGATCACCGCTCCACCGCCGCCGAGCAACAACTCGGCGTTCTCGCGCAACACCGTCACCAGCTGATCGAGATTCTCCATCCGAGAGAAATCCTGCGGATCGTCCGAACCTTCCAATTCTGCGCGGTAGCCGGTCTGGTCCAACACGGCACTGAGCACCTCGGCTGGTTCGGCGCCGCCGGCGACCAGACCCCGCAAACCGCTCAACAGGTCGTTGAAGGCGGTCACTGCCTTAGCCGAACGTGTTGCCATCATGGGCATCTCGGCCACCCGGACCAATGCATCGGCGAAGGCGATGCGCTCCTGCTCGGCGAAGACGACCACGGTGGCCTCCGCCCGATCGCCGATGCCACGCTTGGGTGTGTTCAGAATCCGCCGCAGCGACACCTCGTCGTCCGGATTGGCAATGGCTCGCAAATAGGCCAGAGCGTCCCGGATCTCGCGCCGCTCGTAGAATCGGACTCCCCCCACGATGCGGTACGGCATGCCGGTCCGCACGAATACGTCCTCGATGGCGCGTGACGCCGAATTCGTCCGATAGAAAATCGCGACGTCACCGAACCGGATCTGCGAGTCGTCGACCAGTCGATCGATCTCCTTGGCGATGAACTGCGCTTCCTCGTATTCGTTGTCGCCCACATAGCCGACGATCAGTTGACCACTGCCCTGCGCCGTCCACAGATTCTTGGCTCTGCGTTCCGTGTTGCGCGAGATGACCTGATTTGCCGCAGAAAGGATCGTCTGCGTGGAGCGATAGTTCTGCTCCAGCAAAATGGTGCGGGCATTCGGATAATCGCGCTCGAATTCGGTGATATTGCGGATGGAGGCGCCGCGAAAGGCATAGATCGACTGATCCGCGTCGCCGACGACCACCAGCTCGGCCGGTGGCACCGACGATGCGGCCTGACGGACCAGAACACCGTCTGCCGTCCACTTCTGCGTCGCCTCGTCGGCACCGCCGACCAACTCGCGCACCAGCATGTACTGGGCATGATTGGTGTCCTGGTATTCGTCCACCAGCACGTGCCGAAAACGACGACGATAGTGTTCGGCGACCGCCGGAAACGACTGCAGGAGCGAGACTGTTTCCATGATGAGGTCGTCGAAATCGAAGGCGGACGCGGCCCGCAGCCGCGTTTGGTAGCCGGTATAGACCTGAGCCACCATCTTGTCCAGATCCGACTCCGCGCGATCCGTCGCCGTCGCCGGGTCGATCAGCTCGTTCTTCAGGTTGGAAATCGCACCGGCAAGCGTGCGCGCCGACACCTTCTTGGTGTCGAAATTCAGATCGGAGGCCACCATCTGCACCAACCGCTGGGAATCGGCGGAATCGTAGATGGTGAAACTGGACCGGATTCCCAACTGGACTGCCTCCGTGCGCAGGATGCGAACGCACATGGAATGAAAGGTGGACACCCACATCGCCCGAGACCGCGCACCGATCATATCGGCGACCCGCTCGCGCATCTCGGCCGCTGCCTTGTTGGTGAACGTGATGGCCAGAATCTCACCGGGATGGGCGTTGCCGGCAGCCAACAGATAGGCGATCCGCCGGGTCAGCACCCTCGTCTTGCCCGACCCCGCCCCGGCAACCACGAGCAGGGGTGCGCCCCGATGTTCCACCGCCATCCGCTGCTGCGGATTCAGCCCCTCCAACAACTCCTCGATCGCCTGCGCCCTGGCCTTCGTCGCACGCTCCCGGGACTCCGAAGCCTGCCTGCGCGCCTGCGCAGCCATCCGCTCGTGCGGTGAATCGTGCTGCTGGGTCGATGCTGGTGTTTGCCGCGTTCGCCCCCCGGCTGCGGAGGTCGCGGGCTGGTCTGACGGCAGGTCGAACAGGCTTGTCATATCAGTACCCAAACTACCGGGTCGTACCGACATCGGTCGGCACTCCAGGGCAGTGCAGCACGACTTCTGATCGCTGCGAAAACGAGACCAAGCCGGCGCTGTTCCGCTCTTGTGCGCCAACCCATATGGCTGCATCATGATCATTATTCCCCTGGCAGAAGGGTGACCGGCCGTGAACGAGTACTCAGCAGGCGCTGTGCAGATCTCGGCGCTGGAATCAGCCGGCGCTCTGAGCGGGTTCGTCGTGTCCGGGCGGTGGCCGGAGAACACGTTGGAGTGGGTCAAGTTCCTGGTAATCGCCGTGCGGGTGGCCAGCGTTCCGGGGCTCCTGCCTGTCACCACGGTCTTTCGCGTCCGGGAGGAACTTCCTGACGAACCGCAACCGGGAACGGTCGGCCTGGTTCTGGCAGAGGGCACCCTGATCGGCGAGCGAGCCTTGACCCCCGGGCAGTTCGCCGAGCCGCAGCCCACTGGGTTGCTGGTGCTGCACCCGCCGTCGGAGACCAGGCCGTCCCTGCCGGAGTACGACGGCGTCGCGTCCGGCTGTGTACTGCTGCCCGGACTTCCCTACCTCGGACTCGACCATCGAGCCGGTTGGGCAGAGGCGGATCACACCGGCGCGGTGACCAGCATGCGCGGCCTGGCCGGAATCGATCCGATGGACGACGCGGATACCGCCGTGCTGGCCATGCTGCTTGCCGCCTGACTTCCGTCCAGCCACAGAACCGAAAACGGCGTGTGCGGCGGCTCTATGGTTCACTGGTGCCATGAGCTGCCGCGAGTACTACTTCGGGTTCCGGATCCCGGTGCCCGTCCGCGGCTGACAATCCGCTACGACACGCCCCGCGATCCATTCGGATCCCGGGGCTTTTTTTGTCGCCGGAGTTCCCACCGGGTCCGGGCAGAATGAGGACATCATGACCAACAGATCCGATTCCACTCCATCCGATCAGTTGCCGGCTGACGGCGCGCAGGACGAACCGGTGTCGCCACATTCGGCCGACGTCGCCGTTCCGCAGGATCAGGAGGGCATCGACCATCTCCGCCTGGAGATCGACTCGATCGACGGCGAGTTGCTCCGGCTGATCCAGCGCCGCACTGCCCTCTCGCACGCCATCGGAACGGCTCGAAAGTCGCTCGGCGGGCCTCGCATCGTCTACAGCCGCGAAATGGCGGTGCTGGAACGCTTCCGCGAACTGGGCCCGTCGGGTGCTGACTTCGCAATGATGTTGCTGTCCATGGGCCGGGGTCGGCTGGGCCGGAAGTAGTCCGTCCGAGGACGGACTGCGCCGCCGGGCGTACGACAGTCAGACGAGGCGGCGATCGGTGGCCCAGCGGCTGAGTTCGTAACGGTTCGACTTCTGCGTTTTGCGCAGCACGGCAGAGACGTGTGTCTCCACTGTCTTCACCGAGATGAAGAGCTGCGAGGCGATCTCCTTGTAGGCATACCCCCGAGCCAGCAACTTGAGCACCTCGCGCTCCCGGGGCGAGAGCCTGTCCAGCTCCGGATCGGAAATCGGAGCTGCGCCTGGCCGATCGGAGAACGCATCCAGGACGAAGCCGGCCAACCGCGGGGAGAACACCGCATCGCCCCCCGCCACCCGCACCACCGCATCGGCCAGTTCGCGGCCGGAGATGGTCTTGGTCACGTACCCACGAGCGCCGGCGCGGATCACGTTGATGACGTCCTCGGCCGCGTCCGAAACCGAGAGCGCGAGGAACACCACGTCCGGCAACCGACCGTGCAGCTGTTCGAGAACCGCTCGACCGCCGCCGTCCGGCATGTGAACGTCCAACAACACCACGGCGGGCGGATTCGAGGTGATCCGGACGACCGCCTCGGCCACCGAACCGGCTTCGCCGACCACTTCGATGCGGTCGTCGCCGAGTCCGGCGAGTTCGGCCCTGACACCGGTGCGGAACAGTGCGTGGTCGTCGACCAGAAAGACCGAGACCGGGGTGCTCACGTGCAGCCGCCGTTGCCGGCGGTCGCACTCGCGGTCGAGGCGTTGCTCTGGATCGGCATCTGCAGTTCCACTTCGGTGCCCTCGCCAGGAGTTGATCGAACGACGGCCTTCCCGCCGTGCCGCTCCATCCTCCCCCGGATCGATTCGACGAGCCCTCG
This sequence comes from Nakamurella sp., assembly GCA_050999445.1. Lineage (GTDB taxonomy): Bacteria > Actinomycetota > Actinomycetes > Mycobacteriales > Nakamurellaceae > Nakamurella. The sequence goes on from JBPCPG010000103.1 coordinate 5,765, forward strand.
CCGGTCCCCTGGAACGGCTCCGACGACGAACCCTGAACCTCGATCGCGCACGAAGACCGACGCCGATTCGTTCTCGATCTCTGCGTAGACGCTGATCTCGGGGGCACCGGAATGCTTGGCGGAATTGACCATCGCCTCCCTCGCCGCGGCCACCAGCGCGGCCAGATGCGGATTCATCGGTACGTCGCCGACCACCACCGGAGCCAGGGCCACCGCGTAGGTGTCCTCCACCTCGCCGGCCGCCGCGGCCAGAGCGGCCGCGAACGTCGTGTCGGGGGACGCGGTCGAACTACCGGCCGCTGCGTATCCGGTCGGGCCGTACAACCAGGTTCGGAGTTCCCGCTCCTGGCCGCGCGCCAACCGCACCACCTCGCGGGAATCGCCGGCCTGGCGCTGGATGAGGGCGAGCGTCTGCAGTACGGAATCGTGCAGATGTGCCGCGATCTCAGCGCGTTCCCGCTCCCGGATGCGGCCCTGCCGCTCGTCGCCGAGGTCGCGCACCAGCCGGATCCACCACGGCACGGTGATGATCGCGACGCCGACCAAGGTCAGCACGACGGCGATCAGGGCCGACCGGACGGCGGTGAAATCCAGCTGCCCGAGGGCGAAAACTGACAGCCCACCGACGACCAGAGCGGCGCCGCCGCCCACCCGCCACGCGGTTCCGCGACTGGGTCCGACGATGCCGGCGGCGGTCTTTCGCCAGCGGGCCCGTCGGGCATCGTCGGCCTCACGCCAGATGAACGCGCCACCGAGCGCGGCGAGGCCCAACGGACCCAACACCCAGCTCAACATCTGCCCGATGCCAAGGGCGATCGCCGCGATCATCACCGCCAGACCGAGCGCGGCGACACCCATGGCCTGCCGTCGCTCGCGAGCGGATTCGACGTCCAGCGCCTCTGACGAGGGGCGCTCCGGCCCGGGCGGAACGAAGATCCACAGCAGCGCATAGGCCAGCACTCCGGCGCCGGCAACGACTGCCATCAGGGCGAACACCATCCGCACCGCCAGAGCCGACACCCGAAGGTGATCGGAGATCCCGGTCGCGACTCCACCGACGAGAGAGCCGGTGCGCCGCCGCGTCAGGCGGGGGATGCCATCGGCCGTCAGTTCGAGTTCGTTCTCGACTCCTGCTTGGGCTCCAGCTTCGCCTCCAGCTGCGGCTCCGGCCCCGGCTTCGGCTTCGGCTTCGGCTTCGGTGGAGATCAGGCCGACGGGTTCGCCCGCAGGACGGGCCGGGTCGGTCGCAGGGGCTTCGGTTCGTACCGGCGGTGGCGGCAGAACGATCCGTTGCCGACGGTCCGACGGCGCCTCGGACCGGCGACCGTCCGGCGCGGCCGCCGATTGGCGACGATCCGTCGGGGCCGCCCATTGTTCCGGCCCGCGGGCAGTACCGTTCGAGCTCACTCCACCAGAGTTTCACGTCTGGGCAACCGCGGGTATCGGGGAAACCCCCGAGTCGCGGAAACCAGGGTGATCCCCGATGGTTTCCGCCGTCCGGACCCGGCACCGTGATCCCCATGACCGATCAGTGGAACACCGGCGCGGGGGCGGCCGATATCTCGTCCCCTCTCCATCCACCTGCCGCCGACGACCACCTCCGCACCGGCAGTGATCCTGGTAGCGGATCTCGCAGCGACAGGTGGCTCAGTCGTCCCCGCCGATCGACCGGAGATCGCAAGATCGCCGGCGTCGCAGGAGGCCTGGGGCGGGCGCTCGGCGTCGACCCGATCCTGATCAGGGTGGCCTTTGTCGTCCTGACGATCTTCGGCGGCTTCGGAGGTC
>JBPCPG010000140.1:0-5401 GCA_050999445.1 Nakamurella sp.
TCATCGGGTGCCGTCTTGATTCTGCGTTCTACAACCACAAGGTGATCGGTGCGTGTCGATCAAATACCCGAAGGCGATCTCGCTCTGGCCTGACGGCAGAAGCTCCGCCCGTTAGCCGGATCCTCAAACGACGATCGAGCGATGTTGGCCACCGCCGCCACGGTGTCAGCGGCCACCGGTAGACGTTCCTCTTGCGACTCGCGAACGGAGCCGACGTCATGCGCCGCCTTCGCTCCGCTGACGGCCCGATCGGGGATCCACACGGGGGGCCGTTCTGTCGCTGCGGCGTCAGTTGGTCCCTGCGTTGGCGAGCTCTATGACGGAGCCGATCGTCGGATGTCGGACAGATTTGCCCGTGTTGTCGGCGGCCGCGCGTACATTGCCCGACATGGCTATCGCGCGCTTTCCAGTGGTCGTCCTCGACTGCCTCGATCCTGAGGTCATGTCAGCGTTCTACGGCGCCCTGCTCGACTGGCAGGTTGAGCCGAACGGCGAGGACAACTGGTTCATCCGCGCCGAGTACGGCGCCGCTATCGGCTTTCAAAAGGTTGAAGGTTTTACGCCGCCAGAGTGGCCCGGCCAAGGTGCTCCGCAGCAAATGCATCTCGACGTCACGGTTGATGACCTCGACGTCGCGGAAACGGCCGTGCTCGCTCTCGGCGGGACCAAGCACGAACACCAACCAGGCATAACGTTCCGCGTGTTTCTTGACCCCGCGGGCCACCCGTTCTGCCTCTGCGCGTGCTGAGACCATCCACGCGCTGCGAGGCAGCTTCGTGCTGTCCCGTCCGAAGCCGCTGATTGCGCCGCGCGACCGCAGTCGACGTCGGCAAACCCCATCTCGTCTGCTGGGTCGATGGCTCGGCGGACCTCAAGGCCCTCGATCTGACCAAGCCGCCGCAATCCGAGGCGTTGCGCCGGGGTGTCCCAATCGAGGGTTTGCCGGGGCCGGCTGTTGAGTTGCGCGGCGGCAGCGAGTAGGTCTTCGGGGGTGTAAACGCGCAGGTCGGTGCTCTTCGGGAAATACTGCCGAAGCAAGCCATTAGTGTTTTCATTGGGTCCGCGTTGCCAGGGGCTGTGTGGGTCGCAGAAATACACTGGGACGTCGGTGTCGATGGTGAACCGTCGGTGCTGGGACATTCCTGACCCTGATCCCAGTTCAATGATCGGCGCAGGTGCGTCGGTAACGTGAGCACCGTCTTGGTGAGGGCATCGCGGACCGCCTCGGCTGTGTGGTCGGTGGGCAGGTGCAGCAGCATCACGTAGCGGGTGGACCGCTCGACCAGGGTGCCGATCGCGGCCCGGTTGCCCTCGTGGCGCACGAGATCGCCCTCCCAATGCCCCGGGATCGCCTGGTCGGCGACCTCGGCGGGCCGCTAAGTGATCATCACCGATGGGTCGACGTTGCAGCCCTGCCTGCGGGCATCACCGCGGCGGTGCGGTTTCCGTCAGGCCCTCCCGGTCCGCAACGCCCGGGCCAGTTCACGGCGCAGCTCCCCGCGTCCGGAGCACGTAGAGGGCCTGGTAGATGCCTTTCTGCACCAGGTGCCTTTCGGGATGGCCGGGGAACCCGATCGGTAAGGCGTGGCGGATCTGCTGCGGGCTTCACCGCTGCTCCAGCTTGGCCTGCACGAACTCGCGTAACTCGTTGTCGTGGGCAAGTTTGCCGGATCTGGTTCTCGGTCGGCGGCCCAAAGCCTTGCGGCGCGCGCCGAACGACCGGTAGTTGCCGGCGCTGCTGATTTTGCGGCGGACCTCCGCATCTGATCGTCGACGGGCTGCGGTGCAGCTGGACAGCAACCGACCGTCGGCTGTGGCCGGCGGCGAGTAGGTCGCCGATGAGAATCCGGTGTTCCTCCGACAGATGCCTCGGCGATACCGCGACTGGTTCTGTGTGGATCGGCGGCTAGTAGCGGGCTTTGCCGATGTGTTCGACCATGTCGCGGCCCTCGCTCCACCGCGAACCATTGCTCGGGTGCACGCCGATCTGCAGACACGCCTGATCGTTGTTCAGTCCTTGGGCCATGAGCCGACGGTATTGCTCCCGCTCCGTGGTTAGCAGCGCGCCGGGCCCGGGCGAAGGACGCTTCTTCGGTACAGACATCTCGCGACTCCAGGAGCTCTGGTATTGCGACGACCGCTGGAACTCGCCCCGTGAAACTACGCCAGGCAATTCCGCGCTTTACACGCCACACCCGCACCGGGTACACCGCGCACTGGGCGCTGTTCACCTACTCTAAGACCTTGGCTGGGGTTACGCGTCAACAACGTGTCGGTCGGGCGTCGGCGACAGAATGCTGGTGGGCCGTCGATGGTTGATCGCAACGGTCATGTCGTGACGCGCGTATCGAACTTCGGCGGAGTCTGCGGTTGGCTCGCAGGAATCGTCGGTACGAACACTTCTGGGCGCACTGATTAGACGGATCGTCCGACAAGGCTGCCAGGTCGGTCGAGTTAGTAAGTCTTTTTCGACACTGCAGTTGCAAGGAAGGAGAAGGTCAATGACAAGTACCGAGTCGCAGGATGCGAGCTTCGCTACGCTCCCGTCTTATGCGTCGGGCAGTTCGGAGGTGCCACTGTTGCATGACACGATCGGCGGGGTCCTCGACCGGGTCGCGGCCGAGCAACCGGATGTGGAGGCCCTGGTGGAGGTGCAGACCGGGCGCCGGTGGACCTACGCTGAGTTGCGTAGAAGTGCCGAAGACGTCGCGCTCGGTCTATTGGCAGTCGGGGTCAACAGGGGGGACCGGGTCGGAATCTGGGCGCCGAATCTGGCTGAGTGGACAATGCTGCAGTTCGGCTCTGCGAAGATCGGCGCGATCCTCGTCACCATCAACCCGGCGTACCGGTCGCACGAGCTGGAATTCGTGCTGCGGCAGGCCGGCATCTCGGTATTGGTGTCCTTGCCGGCGTTCAAGACGTCGGACTATGCGGCTATCGTCGATCAGGTTGGGCCGAATTGCCCGGAGCTGCGGCAGGTGGTGCTGATCGGACGGTCGGGATGGGACGAGTTGGTGACCGCGGGTCGTGCCGGTGATCGCGCCGAGTTGGCTCGGCGGCAAGCTGACCTCAGTGCCGACGATCCAATCAACATTCAATACACGTCCGGTACAACAGGGTTTCCGAAAGGCGCCACGCTGTCTCACCGCAACATCGTCAACAACGGGTTCTTCGTCGGTCGCCTGTGCGGTTACACCTCCAAGGACCGGGTGTGCATACCGGTGCCGTTCTACCACTGCTTCGGCATGGTGATGGGCAACTTGGGCGCGGTCACCAACGGAGCCACCATGGTGATCCCCGCACCCGGCTTCGACCCGGCTGCGGTCCTGCACGCAGTTGCCACCGAACGATGCACATCGCTGTACGGGGTGCCGACGATGTTCATTGGAGAGCTCAACCACCCGGGTTTCGATGACTACGACCTGTCCTGTCTGCGGACCGGGATCATGGCCGGTTCACCCTGCCCGGTCGAGGTGATGAAACGGGTTGTCGACCGGATGGGGATGACCGAGGTGAGCATTTGTTATGGAATGACGGAAACCTCGCCGGTTTCCACTCAGACGCGGGCCGATGACTCGTTGGAGCGGCGGGTGTCCACCGTGGGCCGGGTGCACCCGCACGTGGAAGTGAAGGTTGTCAATCCCTCCAGCGGAGAGACAGTGCCACGCGGCGAGCCGGGCGAGCTGTGCACCAGGGGCTACTCGGTGATGCTCGGTTATTGGAACGAGCCGGCCAGGACTGGCGAGGCGATTGACTCCGACCGGTGGATGCACACTGGGGACCTGGCGATCATGGATGAAGAGGGTTATTTGAACATCACCGGCCGTATCAAGGACATGGTGATCCGCGGCGGTGAGAACGTCTACCCGCGGGAGATCGAAGAGTTCCTCTTCACCCATCTGGACGTGCTGGACGCGCAGGTCGTCGGTGTCCCTGACGCCCGGTACGGGGAAGAATTGTGCGCTTGGATAAAAATGCGGGACGGTGCCCAGCCGCTCACCGCAGAGTCCCTGCGGGAGTTCGCATCCGGAAAGTTGGCGCATTACAAGATCCCGCGCTACGTGATAGTCGTCGACGAGTTCCCGATGACGATCACCGGCAAGGTCCGCAAGGTCGAGATGCGTACCCGATCAATCGAATGGTTGGAACTGGGAGACGCCGCCGGAGCCAAAAATGCTTGACTGACCGAACTCAGCGAATTATGGAGCGCTTACCGGGCGGGAGCGGGGCCCGCTCGCCAACGGAGGTGTTCAACCCGGTCGCCCTATGAGCCGCTAATAGCGGCGGTGCGGTGACCCGGCTGGTCAGAGACGGGGCCAATTTCAGGTGGTGCTCGGTTTGATGCCGTGCTCCCGGCAGCGGCTGGGCAGTGGTCGGTCGAGGACCAGGTTGGCCCACTAGCCGTATCGACGTGAGCGTTCGGATCGGGCCCGAGCCGAAAGGCACCAGGTCGGGTCCGGCTGTGGGATATAGCCGGACCGTCGCGGCGCGACTGGCCCACCCCATCGGCGACCGCGCGATCTTCTCGGGTGCACACCGACAGCTGCCCTTCGACGGTTCCCGAAAATTGTCGCCGTCAGCGTTGCGGCCGAACTTCACAAAGGCTTCGAAGAGTCTGGCAGTGAGCCTGCGCCCGATCCGGCTCAGTCAATGCGACTGCGAACGAGCCAAGTTCCCGTCTGGACTCGGAAAATGCCACGACTCGGTGGACGGTGACAAACGCCGAACCGCAACCGGCAAGTAACCGCTGCACGCCGACCCGCGGCTTGATACAGATCAATCTATGACCGGCAAGTGCCGATGACTTTGCCAGCGGATGGAACGTGACCGAGTCGGAAAGTCCGGGCTGACCTTCACATCCCTGGGCGGAGTCACCACCCACCCCTTGGAGCGGGTCGAGACGACCTGACACAGCGGACACCGACTCACCCATTCGGCCGCAGTTCGGACCCGAACGTCCCGGGCTCCGTCGGCGCGAACACACCAAGCATGAAGGCCCGGTAAGGATTCCATAAGGGAACAAATCCAGCCGGTCCACGACCCACGGTGCACCATGAATCGTCAGCGTCACTCGCAGCGTTCGACCAGGAACACTGTATTCGCCGTTGCGCCTTCATCGGCATGACATCCGCCGTCCGGCGTGTGTATCCGCCCGTGGACATGCCGATCCCGATGGGAAAGGAATCAACGTGCACTTCTCACGATTGGGCAGCCGATTACGGATACGGAAAAGCGCGATGGCGGTCGCCGCGACGGTCGCGGTGACCGCAGGACTGCTCACCGTCACCGGCGCCGGCGCAGCACCAGCCAGCCCGTCAACTCGACCCGCCCAGGCCACCGGGTTGGGCCAACTCGACGGACTCCTACCGCGTGATCACCTCACCCAGGAAAGTGCGCTGCA
>JBPCPG010000197.1:0-2600 GCA_050999445.1 Nakamurella sp.
ATCTCGGTCAACAATTGGGTGGGCCGCCCGACGCCTTTGCACGCCACATCGTCGGGCAAGGTCCTGCTGGCACACCTGCTCAGGCGGCAGCAGGACAGGCTGATCGAGGTCGGATTGCCCCGGTTCCCCCCCGATACCGTCCCCGACGCCAGGGTGCTGCGCCGGCAATTGGCACGGGTGCACGTCGATGGCTTTGCGATCACCGCCGGCGAGTACGAAATCGGACTGAACGCGGTGGCAGCACCGGTATCCGGTCCAACGGGTGCCGCGCTGGCCGCGTTGTCGGTCTCCGGTCCGGCCTACCGGTTGTCGGCGGCCGACCTGGCCGCCACGGCGCGGGCAGTGATCGCTGCCGCAGCGCGGATCAGCACGCGGATGGGGCATCTGGGCTGAAGTCGGAGGGCAGCGCGGATCACCGTGCTCGCCTGGGAACCCGCGGACCGGGAAGGCCCCGCGGACCGGGAAGGCCCTACGTCCGCGCCCACGAGGGTGATCCACGCGAGCCGGTCTATCCACGAGGGTGATCCACGCGAGCCGGTCTATCCACGCGAGCCGGTCCGTCCACGCAGGAGGGTAGGCGCACCGGTCAGGCCCGGATCTTGTCCTGGAGCCATTCGTGGAATGCGCCGATGTGGTGCTCGCTCGGCACCAGCACCCCGCCGTCGCGGTAGACCCGGGACGACATGGCCGGCTGACATCGTTCGCAGGCGTCGAAATCCTGCCGGTTGACGCGGTCGAACAATTCCACCGATTTGCTCACGTCCTTGTGCTGCTCGACCACGCTCGGCAGATACAGCCAGTCGCACTCCACGATGGTGCGATCCGCTGCCATCGGAAACATGCGGTGGAAGATGATGTGGTCCGGAACCAGGTTGATGAAAACCTGTGGCTTGACCGTGATTGCGTAGTACTTGCGGTCCTGGTCCGGGTCGATACCCGGAATGGTGTCGAACCCGGCAGTGCCGTCGACGGTGAATCCCTCGACTCCCGAGGCGAAGTCGGCGCCGTGGTTGACGAAATATTGGGCGGCGTAACCATCAGCGAATTCCGGCAATACCTCGGTGAGCTCCGGATGGATCGTCGCGCAGTGATAGCACTCCATGAAATTCTCGATGATCAATTTCCAGTTGGCTCGGACGTCGTACACGATTCGTCGTCCGACCGACAGCTTTTCGACACCGTAGTGATCCAGGTTGGCAACCTCGCCGAGACGATCGACCACCTCCTTCAGAACGGTGTCCTCGAAGGCGGGTGGGGCGTCGGCCAGACTGACCCAGACGTATCCGAGCCACTCCCGAACGGCGACCTTCCGGAGGCCGTACTCGACCCGATCGACATCCGGCATCTTGGTGAGATTCGGCGCGGCAACCAGCTTTCCGTCCAGGTCGTAGGTCCAGGCGTGGTAGGGACACTGGAACGCGCGGGCCACGGTGCCCTGCTCGTCCAGGCAGATTTTCGCGCCCCGGTGGCGGCAGACATTGAAGAAGGCGCGAACCTCACCGCGGCGGGATCGAGAGATGAGAATCGACTCGCTGCCGACCTGGACCGTGCGGAACGATCCCGGATTCGGGATGTCGGAAGCACGAATGGCGCAGAACCACATGTCCTCGAAGATCTTGGCCTGCTCGAGGGCGAAGATCTGGGGGTCGGTGTAGAAGTGTCCCGGCAACGTGGAGATCAGCGACTCGGGCAGTTCGGTGGTGGTCATGGCAACACCTTCGCAAATCCGGTGGAGTAGGCACTGAGGTCGCAGCCAAGTTGCGTCTACCGCAACGTGTTTTGGGATACGCAACGACGATAGTTTCTCGCCGCTTCAGCTGGCTGTCAAGGTCTGCCGGCGCTGGCCACCGGGGTGGAGAGCAGCTTGCGCCACCGGGTGAAGAGCTTCGGCTGATTCATCCCCAGCACTGCCACCGGCTCGCCGTTCCGCCGATAGACGGCCAGCACGTCACCGGTTTGCGCACTGCCGGCTTCGATGGTGATGTCCTCGCCGCCCTCGCGTCGCCCGGCGAACTGGATCTTGACGCCGTACTGGTCGGACCAGAAGTACGGCGGCCGCAGTGGAATCGAGAACGGCGAACCCAGCATTGCCGCCACCAGGATCGCCGGTCGATCCCGGGAGTCCGTCCAGTGTTCGACCCGGTGGTGACGGCCGCGGACATCGTCGAACCAGGACGAGCAGTCGCCGACCGCGTAGATGCCGGGGATGTTGGTGGCGCCGACGGCATTGCACACCACTCCACCTCCGGCACTCGGCGCAGCCAACTCGAGCCCGGAGCCGTGCAGCCATTCGACCGCCGGTGTCGCGCCGATGCCGGCCACCACCACGTCGGCCGGCACCTGCGTTCCGTCGGAGAGCAGTACACCTGTCACCCGATCCGTTCCGAGCAACCCGGCAACCGGAACACCGCATCGCAATCGAACTCCGTGTCGGGCGTGCAGGGCAGCAACGATCCCGCCCATCTCCGGTCCCAGGGGCCCGGCGAGCGGTGTCGACGCGGCCTCGATCACTGTCACATCAAGGCTAAGAGCACTTGCTGTGGAAGCGATCTCGGCGCCGATGAAGCCCGCGCCGATGACGGCCAGCCGAACACCGGGTC
>JBPCPG010000271.1:0-9326 GCA_050999445.1 Nakamurella sp.
TGACCGCAGCGAACGGAAACCAGGGGAAATTCTTGATCCCGCAACTTGTGGCCGCAGGGACCGCATTTCGGGCCTGCGTGCAGTCGGAGAGCTCGGCCCGACAACTCGCTGCGGCCGGAGCGAAAGACATCGTGGTCGGTGACATCTCTGATCCGGCCGTGCTGGCGCGGGCGATGGACGGTGTGGAGAAGGTCTACTACGTCAGCCCCGCACTGCATCCCGATGAGGCGAGAATGGGTTTCGCGGTGGTGGCTCGCGCCCGGGAAGCGGGTGTACAACATTTCGTTTTCAGCTCGGTGCTGCACGCCATCACCACCGACCTGATCCAGCACGAGATCAAACGCGACATCGAAGAGCACCTGCTCTCGTCAGGGCTGGAATTCACCATCCTCCAACCGGCCAACTACATGCTGCGCCACCGACTCTTACCGCCGTTCCAGAGCGGGGTCTTCCGCCTGTCCTGGGCGCTCGACCGCCATCAGTCGATGGTCCACGTCGGTGATGTGGCCGAAGTGGCGGCCCTGGTCCTAACCCACAGCGCCGACCACGTCGGCGCCACCTACGAACTCGCGGCGCCGGGTCGTTACACGGCGCACGACATCGCCGAGGTCATCTCCCGGGTGATCAACCGTGAGGTCACCGCCGAGTACATCGATTCGGACGTTTTTCTTCGAGCGGCACTGAGAACCGACGACCTCGGCCGGTTTCCGTATCAGACCCGCGCCGCCAGAGCGATCAGCGATCGCTACAGCAACCACGATTTTGTCGGGAACCCAAACGTGTTGAGCTGGCTGTTGCAGCGGCAACCCACCACGTTCGAGGAATTCGTGCGCGGCGAGTTCGATGCGTTCACCGCGTCCGAGAATTCCCCGGATCTGGCCCGGCGATGAGCGTCTCCGACTCGCCCCGGCGTACCGCCATCGTGACGGGCGGTGCCCGCGGCATCGGGCAGGCGTGCGCAGTGCGGCTGGCGCAGGCCGGCCACGACGTGGCCGTCGTCGATCTGATCGATGCCACCGAGGCCGCTGACGCCGTTCGCGCTGCCGGTGGTCGCTCCTTGACGGTTCGGTGTGATGTCTCGATCCCCGACGACATCACGCATGCCTTCGCCGCCGTTGACCGCGAGTTCGGCGGCTGCGACGTCCTGGTCAACAATGCCGGCATCTTTCCCAGGCGGAGCTTCGCCGAACTCGATCTGGATCTGTGGCATCGAGTTCTCGACGTCAATCTGACGGCCACCTTCCTGTTCTGCAAGGCGGTGGTGCCCGGGATGACCGAGCGAGAGTTCGGTCGCATCATCAACATCTCGTCCGACACCGTCGGTCTTCCGGTCGAGAATGTGGCGCACTACATCACCAGCAAGTCCGCGATCATCGGATTCATCCGCGCCCTCGCGTCCGAGATCGGAAAACACGGCATCACCGTCAACAGCGTCGCACCCGGACTGACCCCGACCGCGGGCCTGCTGGCCAATCAGCCCAATCCGGCGGTCGGCGAGCAACTCTTCGCCGGCATCGTGGAACGCCAGCCGATCAAACGGATCTCCCAACCGACGGACGTCGCCGCAGCGGTGGCCTGGTTCGCCTCCGACGAGGCCGGCTTCATCACGGCGCAGACCCTGGTCGTCGACGGTGGACTCGTCCGCCTAGGGTGACCGCGGACATGCCGAAGAGGCCGGACCCACGGACCCGGCCTCTTCGATCGGACGTCATTGTCCGTCCCGGTTGGCCTATTTCTTGATCGGAGCCGGCGCGAACCGGTCCAACGTGGTGATCCCGGCGAACTGATGTGGCTGTATTCCCGCCATCAGCCGTCCATAGTTCTCCGACAGCGCTTCCAGGTTGAGCGCACCGTGCAGCGTGATGACCCGGGCGTCCCGCCACGAGCGCTGGATCGGTTCGAAATCCATGATGGCCGTGGACCCGGAGTTCCGCTGCAGCAACTCGATCGCCTCCGCGCACCATTTCGCCACGTAGGCCGTCTCAACCAGAACACGGGCGCTGAACCGCTGCATGTATTCCGGTTCAGCCGGCGTCCCGGCGGCCGCCAGCTCCCCGAGCCGATCGGTCTCCTCCGCGTTGGCCTGAGCCATCAGACGAGCCGACTGGATCTTGGAGTGAACCTCCGCGAGCATCAGGTGCGTCAACGGAGCCTCCAACTGGTTCTTGTACGTCGTCCCCCGGATCGGGCGCCCGGCCGAGCGCTCCAGGAAACGCTCCAACGCGCCCTGCGCGATGCCGATCGACATTCCGCCCATCAGGCTGAACGCCCAGCCCAAGGACGGCGCCTTCCAGATCGACCCGCTCAGGCCGTTGTCCAGAGTGCCGCCGGTGATGTCGCTGAAGACGACGCCGCGGTAGCCCGGGACGAACAACTCGTCGGTGACCAGTTTGGACGAAACGCTGCCGGTGGCCCGCATGCCGGCGACCTTCCAGTCGTCCAGGAACTGCAGCTCCTCCAGCGGCACCTGCACTCCGACCAGATAAGTGCCGCCCGCTTCGTCGGTGGCGATACAGCCGAGGTTGGTGAACGGGGCCCAGAGCGAATCGCTGCCGAAGGTCCACGGCCCACCGGAGATGATCCAGCCGCCGGGCACCCGCCGGGCCCGGCCGCGCGAGGCCGGGAAGTGGCTGGAACCGGCCACCCGGGGGCCGACCCAGGGTGAGCCGAAGACCTCCTCGACGACGCGGGCGCCGGAGCCGGCCGGGATCCAGTTGGTCGAAGCCCCCACCCACACCGTCCAGCCGGCCGAGCCGTCCCACTTGGCCACTTCCGTGACCACGTCCAGCTGCTGCCGGACGGTCAACTCGTCGCCGCCGAACTCGGCCGGGCTACCGATGTTGAACGCGCCGGTGGCGTCGAGATCGGCGATGGTCTGGTCCGAGTGCCGACCCGCTCGCTCCGCCTCGACGGCACGATCGCGCAAAGTCGGCCCCAGTTCCCGGACCTTCTCCAGGATCGTCGTGAGCCTCTCCGACCTCGTCTGCGTCGCAAGCGTCATTGCTTCCCCTCAGTATAAATAGACCGAACCATTCGGTTCTGATCGTGCATCCCGACCGGGCATCTGTCAAGCAGTTCGGTGACCCTACGGGATGTGCAACGCCCTGCAGCGCCGTAGTGCACTTGACCGTAAAGAAGGTCGGCCGGAATCCGACGACGGGAGGATGGCGGGGTCAAGTCCCGGGGCGTGGTGTATCGCAGCCGGTCGTTGGTGGTGGAGCGTCCGCCGACCTTCCCGGGCGTAGGCCATCGCGGCTTCTTGGGGCAACTGTCCCAGCCATCTGAGCAGAAGACAGTCGAGGCGGCCCGCGGCATGGCTGGACAGAAGGTCTCGACGGTGAAACCGCCGTGGGCGCAACGATTGTCGACTGTCGACTCCACCCGACTGGCTGGTAGCAGAGTCGGGTCCATCACTCATGTTTTCCTCATGAATCTCACACTTGCGACCATTTGGGACCGGCGCTATAAAAGATGCACCACCGAGACCACACATCAGGTCTAGTCGACCTGCCCGGGGTGGACCTGTATTCGATCGACCTCGACGTGGAACGCAACGTGCTGACCGTGAACGCCAAACGCAAACCGGGTCTTCACGTTGCGGTCAGGGCTCCGAAACGGCTGCCAGCGCAGGGATCTCCACCCGGACCCGCAGTCCCCCGCCCTCGGCCGGCACGGCAGAAACGGAGCCGCTGTGTGCGATCACCACGGCACGGACGATGGAGAGCCCGAGACCACTACCCCGGTGCCCAGTTCGAGCGCGCTCACCCTGCCGGAACGGCTCGAACAGTTCCGCCACCATCCGCGGATCGATGACGGTTCCGCCCGAGGTCACTTCGATGTGGCCGGACTGTCGACCGACTCCGGTGCAGATCTCGATGTGCCCCCCGGAGACGTTGTGTCGCACCGCGTTCTCCACCAAATTGCCGACGACCCGTTCCAGCAGGGCCGAATCGCCGGAGACCACCGCCGGCGCTCCACCGACGTGCACCGTCAGTCCTCGGTCGGTGAGTTCAGCGGTGACGGCCTGCAACGCCGGCGCGACCAGCGCGGCCAGGTCCACATCCTGGACCACCGGTAGCCCACCGGCCTGGGTCCGGGCCAGGAACAACAGCGAGTTCAGCAACCGGTCGGCCCGGTCCGTGGCTTCCCGGGCCACCTCGCCCATCTGGCGGAGATCTTCGACTGTCGCCGCCGAGTCCGCAAGTGTCACATCGACTTCGGTGCGAATGACCGAAAGCGGCGTGCGCAATTCGTGCGACGCGTTGGCCACGAACCTGCGTTCCGCGGCAAAAGCGGCCTGCAACCGGGCGAGCATGTCGTCGAAGGTGTCCGCCAGCTCGGCCACTTCGTCGCGCGGCCCGGTCAACGCAATCCGTTGGTCCAATGACGATTCGGACAGTCCGCGAGCCGCATTGGTCAGTGTCGACAGCGGCCGCAGAGCCCGGCCGATCAACACCCAGGACAGCAGGCCGCCGGCGACGACCACCAATGGAAACGAGATCAGGCCCACCACCAGCACGGTCTGGCGACCCTGCTCGACCACCCGATTGGACTCGACGACTGCATCCACGGTGACGCCGCTCTCCAGCAGCACGGTGGTTCCTGGCCGGTAGTGCGGAAGCGCCGCAACCACCCGCCCCACCAACAGGTATGCCAACGCCAGCAGCAAGGCACCGACCAGGGCGAGCAACGCCGTCGACAGCATGGTCAGCCGAAGCCGCAGACCACCCCGCGCGGACGACCGACGCCCCCCCTGTCGAATCGTGGCGACCGACTCGCCGGATCGATCGGCCCTGGTCGCAGGCGACTCAGTCAGCGGCATCGGCCGACACCCGGTAGCCCGCGCCTACCACGGTGTCGATCAGGCCCGGCTCACCGAGCTTGCGGCGCAACGTCATCACGGTCACTCGAACGGTCGTGGTGAAGGGATCGGCGTTCTCGTCCCAGACCCGCTCCAGCAGTTCCTCACTGGAAACCACGCTCCCGCCGGCCGAGATCAGGACCTCGAGAACGCCGAACTCCTTGCGCGTCAACTCGACCGCATTGCCGCCCCTGCTGACCGATCGCTTCGCCGGGTCCAACTCGACGTTACCGGCCTTGAGAACCGGCGGCGCCGCCGGAGTGGCTCGGCGCCCCAGAGCCCGGACCCTGGCCACCAGCTCCGCAAAGGCGAACGGCTTTGCAAGGTAGTCGTCGGCGCCGGCGGACAGACCCTCGACCCGAGCGTCGAGACCGGACGACGCAGTGAGCATCAGCACCCTGGTGATATCGCCGGAGGAGACCAATTCGGCGAGCAGATCATCTCCGTGCATTCCCGGCAGGTCACGGTCGAGCACCACCACGTCATAGCGGGTGTACGTAGATTTCTCATGACCGTCCGTGCCATCGTAGGCGACATCGACGGCCATTCCCTCCGCCCGCAGTCCCCTGGCGATGGCGTCCGCAAGCCGCTGCTCGTCCTCGACCACCAGTACGCGCATAGTCAGGCCTCTCCGGTTGTTCGGTTGTTGATCGAGGCGCCTGACGGAGCCCTGTCCGCTCCGGTGATCCCGGAGTGTCCGTTCGAGCTGCGCTTCGCAGTTCCAGCGGCCGTGGCATCGCCAGAGGCGTTGCCGCCCAGGTCGTTCGCGGGCGCCGTCCGGCCGGCGATCAGCTCGGTGATGCCGCGGGCGACGTCCTTTGCATTGAGCCCGAGGTCGGTCAGCAGGTCGCCCCGGGAGGCGGGTTCCAAGAATTGCTGTGGCAGGGCGAGCACAGTGACCGAAATCCCGAGCGGAGCCAGTTCGTCGGCAACCCGCGCCCCGATGCCGCCGGAGCGGCCACCGTCCTCGATGGTGACCACCAATCGGTGATCCCGAGCCAGGATCGCAATTGCCGGCGATATCGGCAGAACCCAGCGCGGGTCGACCACCGTGACGCCGATGCCCTGGTCGGCCAGGCGGGACGCGGTCTCGACCGCCATTGCTCCGAACGCACCGACGGCGACCAGCAATACGTCGGATTCCTGATCGGCGGCCGGCTCGGTCAGCACGTCGACGGCTCCGATTCCGCCGGGAGCCGGAACAAGCTGTCCATGCGTCACCCCCACCCGGCGCCGGGCCACGACGTCCTGCGGTACGGCGCCCTTGGGATATCTGAGCACGGTGGGGCCGTCGCCCACCTGGACCGCCTCGGCCAACTCCTGCGCCAGGGTGGCGGCGTCCCGGGGCGCTGCCAAGGCGAGGCCCGGTATCAGGCCGACCAGGGACATGTCCCACATGCCGTGATGACTCGGGCCGTCCTCGCCCGTCACGCCGGCCCTGTCCAATACCACGGTGACGCCGAGCCCGTGCAGCGCGCAGTCCATCAGCAGCTGGTCGAAGGCGCGGTTGAGGAAGGTGGCGTAGAGCGCCACGACCGGATGCATTCCGCCCATCGCCAACCCGGCGGCGGAGGTGAGCGCGTGCTGTTCGGCGATGCCGACGTCGTAGATCCGCTCCGGGTACTTCTCGGCGAACGCGTCCAGCCCTGTCGGGCCGCTCATCGCGGCGGTGATGGCTACCAAATCGTCTCGGGAACCGGCGATCTCAACCAGATTGCGGCTGAAAACACTGGTCCAGGTCTTGCTCGGCGCCGCTATCGGCAGGCCGGTGTCCGGGTCGAACGCGGGCGGCGAATGCATCTGTTCGGCATCGTCGTTCTCCGCCGGTGGATAGCCCCTGCCCTTCTGGGTCACGCAGTGCACCAGAACCGGGCCGCGATAGCCCTTCGCATTCTGCAGCGCCTCTTCCAGCGCGGCGAAATCGTGCCCGTCGATCGGTCCCAGATATTTGAGCCCGAGGTCCTGGAACATCGTCTGCGGAAGCAACCAATCCTTCATCGCAATCTTGACCGCATGCAGCGCCGAGTACAGCGGGCGGCCGATCACCGGGGCCTGCGGCAACCGGTTCTTCACCTGGTCGAGTAGCCGCTCGTAGCCGGGCTTGAGCCGCAACGCCGCCATCTTCTGCGCCATGCCACCGGTGGTCGGCGCATAGGACCGACCGTTGTCGTTGAGCACCACCACCAACGGCCGGTCCTTCGCCGCCGCGATGTTGTTCAGAGCTTCCCAGGCCATGCCGCCGGTCAACGCGCCGTCACCGATGACGGCCACCACCGTGCGATTGTGCTCACCCCGCAGGGCGAACGCCTTGGCCAGCCCGTCGGCGTAGGACAGGGACGTCGAGGCGTGCGAATTCTCGACCCAGTCGTGCATCGACTCGGACCGGCTGGGATAGCCGGACAATCCGTTCCTGGTCCGCAGGCTGTCGAAATCCGCCGCCCGCCCGGTGATGATCTTGTGCACGTACGACTGGTGCCCGGTGTCGAAGATGATCGGATCGGCTGGGGAGTCGAACACCCGGTGCAGCGACATGGTCAACTCGACGACGCCGAGGTTGGGCCCCAGATGTCCGCCCCGCCGAGAAGTCTTCTGCACGAGAAACTCCCTGACCTCCTCGGCCAGGTCCGGAAGTTCCTCACCTGGCACGGCCCGCAGATCGGCCGGTGACCGCAGTCGCGCAAGCCTGGAGAATCTGGCGTGGTCGGACGTGTCGCCGACCGGCCGTCGCCCGTTCGTGCGCATCGGTGGCACAGGCCCTCCGCATCCTCTTGCCTGGCCCCGTCCGGGGCAGCGTCGTCAACTCGGTCGGAAACGTCCGCCGGTTCCGACCTTCGACGTTACCGCCCGACGCTACCGCCCGTGGCTTCCAGCCGGGAACGGGCCGAACCGCCCGCGGGTTGCTCGCGAATGGCGCCGTACGCCCGGCATTCGGCTTTCGGTATCTTCTCTCCGTGTTCGGTCCTTGCCTTCCACAGCTTCTGCGCGCTCCCGACGGTCCGGTGGTGATTGCGCACCGGGGCGCGGGCGCGAGCGCTCCGGAGAACACGATGCCGGCCTTCGAGGCCGCTTGGACGACCGGGTGTTCGTGGGTGGAAACGGACGTTCAACCAACCGCCGACGACGTTCCGGTGATGTTCCACGACGACGAGCTCGACCGCACCACGAACGGCACCGGACCCGTCCGAGAGCGAACGGCGCTCCAGATCGCCGCGCTGGATGCCGGGTCCTGGTTCCCGACCGGCAGCACCAGGGCATTCGCCGGCACTCCGGTTCCCACCCTCGCCGACCTGGTCAGCACGCTGGGACCGACCCGCTCGCTGTTGCTGGAGGTCAAAGGCGCGCACACCCGGGATCAGGTGCTGGCCGAGATGGCCGTCGTTCGAGCTTCCGGCTGGAACGATCGCGTGCTGCTCCAGTCCTTCGAGATCGGGGCGCTGCAACATGTCCGGTCCATCGAACCGGACCGACCGGTGGGAATGCTGGTCGAAGCCCTGCACGACGACCCGGTTTCCGCCTGCGCGGCCGTCGGCGCGATCGCCTACAACCCGCAGCACGCCCTGCTGCGGCGCCGACCGGACCTGCTCGCCCAACTGCACTCGGCGCGCATCGCCGTTCTGGTCTGGACAGTGGACGATCCGGCGGATTGGCGCTTCCTGACCGATCTGGGTGTGGACGGCATCATCACCAACCGACCGGCCGAGCTCATTGCCTGGCAGGGCAGCGGACCCGGTTCCTGACCGGGCCGCCGCTCTGCCGGACACCGCAGAGTCTCGGGGCTCGTTCTTGGGCTGCGGATGCGGCGGCGGCTGCGGCTATGGATGCGGGTACGGCAGGATGCGCGCATGGCCGACAAGAACGTAGTGGCGCAGCGGGGCCGGCTCGAAGCTTGGGAGGCCCGCCTGGACTGGCCGCTGACCGCTACCGCCGTCCTGTTCCTGGCCGCGTACGCCTTCGACGTCCTGAGTCAACCGCACCGCGCCGCCGCAGACGTCACCCAGACTGTGATGTGGAGCACCTGGGCGGTCTTCGCCGTCGACTATGCAACTCGACTATCCCTCGCGCCCCGCCGGTTGCGATGGTTCGTGCGACATCTGCTGGATCTCGCCGTGGTGGTGCTGCCGCTGTTGCGCCCACTCCGGCTGCTGCGTCTGGTCATGCTGCTGTCCACCCTGCAGCGAGCCGCCGGCTCGCGCCTGTACGGCCGCGTCGGTGTCTACGTCGTTGGTTCCACGGCGGTGCTGGTGGCGGTCGCCTCGTTGGCCATGCTGGAAGCAGAACGTTCCGTTCCGAACAGCAACATCGGCACCTATGGGCAGGCGCTGTGGTGGGCGATGGTAACCATCACCACCGTCGGCTACGGGGACAAACTGCCGATCTCCGATACCGGGCACCTGATCGCGATCGGACTGATGATCGCCGGAATCGCTCTGCTGGGAACCGTCACCGCATCCTTGGCCTCCTGGCT
>JBPCPG010000274.1:0-12124 GCA_050999445.1 Nakamurella sp.
TGTGGGTCGTCGCCGAAATTCTCGACCTGCCATTTCTCATTCTTGCCGCCACTCGCTGGATAAAGGCGGACGCCAGGGAAGCGGCCGTGTTGGATGCCGAACTCGACGCGCGGCAACATCGGGCCGCAGACGGCGGTCCGATCCTCGAATCATCCCTCGATCGCCCCTGGTGGCTCGACGACCCGGATCTTCCAGAACGTTTCCGGGGCCGCCGCCCGGATCCGGAGCCGCGCTGAACACCGCGCGACCGAAAGGCGAGACGGTTCGGAGGCGCTACGGTCGCACGGTGACTGCACCTGCCGCCCACGAGGTTCCTTCGCGCTACGCCGACGACCTCGCGCTGGCCCTGGCGATGGCCGACACCGCCGATGCGATCAGCCTGCCCCGGTTCGGTGCCTCGGATCTCACGGTGACGGCCAAGCCCGACCTGACCCCGGTCTCGGACGCGGACCTGGCGGTAGAGACTGCGATTCGCGTCATCGTCACCGCGCATCGGCCGGATGACACGGTGATCGGCGAGGAGTTCGGCGGCGCACCCCGGTCCGTGGATGCCGGGCGAAGCTGGGTGATCGACCCGATCGACGGCACGAAGAACTTCGTTCGGGGAGTGCCGGTCTGGGCGACCCTGATCGCGCTGTTCGACGGCACGGACTTCGTGGTCGGTGTTGTCTCGGCACCGGCGCTGGCTCGTCGCTGGTGGGCGAGCAAGGGGGGCGGCGCGTTCACCCGGTTCGCCGGGTCCGAGCCCCGTCGATGTCGCGTCTCGGCTGTCCGCAATCTGGCAGACGCCTCGCTTACCTACTCTGACCTGCAGGAATGGGGGCTCGCTCGTCGCGAGCGGCAGTTTTCCACCCTGCTGCGATCATGCTGGCGCACCCGGGGCTACGGCGACTTCCTGCCGTACATGCTCGTCGCCGAGGGCGCGGCCGACATCGCGGCCGAGCCGGAGCTGAGCCTGTGGGATCTCGCAGCCCTGGTACCGGTGGTCCGCGAAGCCGGCGGCCGCTTCACCGATGTCGACGGCGCAGACGTCGATCTGACCACGGTGAGTGCAGTGGCGACGAACGGGCTGTTGCACGCGGAGGTAACGGCGCTCCTTGCCGATGAAGAATCCGATGAACGACCAGGTCGTACCGGCCAGGTCACACCCAGATAACGGCTCCCGGAAGTAGAGTGTGCAGCTGTGATCCACCTGTCCCATGTGTCGAAGAGCTACAAGACCTCAACCCGACCCGCCCTGGAGGACGTCTCGCTCGACGTCGAAAAGGGTGAGTTCGCGTTCTTGATCGGTCCGTCGGGCTCGGGCAAGTCGACCTTTCTCCGGTTGGTGCTCCGGGAGGACGTTCCGACCACCGGGCAGATCCAGGTCGCCGGCAAGGACCTGGTGAAGCTGCGCAGGTCCAAGGTGCCCTCGCATCGTCGGCGGCTCGGATGCGTGTTCCAGGACTTCCGGTTGCTGACGAACAAGACGGTGGAGCAGAACGTCGGCTTCGCCCTCGAGGTGATCGGTCGGCCGCGCGCCGCGATCAAGACAATCGTGCCGGAGGTTCTGGAGCTGGTCGGACTCGAAGGCAAGGCGCGACGACTGCCCCACGAGTTGTCCGGCGGGGAGCAGCAGCGAGTGGCCATCGCGCGGGCCTTCGTCAACCGGCCGTTGCTGTTGCTGGCGGACGAACCGACGGGAAATCTCGACCCTGACACCAGCGCCGACATCATGTTGCTCCTCGAACGGATCAACCGCACCGGGACCACGGTGATGATGGCCACGCACGACAACAACATCGTCGACTCCATGCGGCGCCGCGTCATCGAATTGCAACTGGGCAGGGTGGTGCGCGACGAGTCGCGCGGCGTGTACGGAGTTGGCCGCTGAGCATCCACCGGCGAGCATCGCCTTCCCGAGCCGTCATGTAACACCTCGGCAAGATGGCACCCGAATGACCACCACGACGTCAGTCACCGAGGCTCACCACTGCTGATCACAGCTGCTGCTGATCACCAGAGGGTCGATTGCCGCGAAAGGAACAAATGCGAGCCGGATATGTGTTCAGCGAGGTCCTGACGGGGCTTCGCCGGAACATCACGATGACCATCGCGATGATCTTGACGACAGCGATCTCGCTGGGCCTGCTCGGCGGCGGGCTGATCGTCGCCAGGCTGACCCAGGCCACCCAGGTGCTCTACGGCGACAAGGTGGAGGTCGTCATCTACCTGACCACCGACCAGTCGCACAAGGATCCGAACTGCCGGGAAAGCATCTGCCAGGCGATCCAGAAGGCGTTGAAGGCGAACTCCGAGGTGGACCTGTCCACCTACCAGACCCAGGCCGACGCGCTGACCGAATACAAGGCGCGCTACGCGGGCCAGCCCGAAATGCTGCAGATCGTGCAGCAGGACGCGCTGCCCGCGTCCTTTCACGTCAAGTTGCAGGACCCGCAACGGTTCAAGGTCATCTCGCAGCAGTTCAGCGGGCTACCCGGGGTCGACCAGGTCAACGACCAGAGCGTGTTCCTGAACAAGCTCTTCGGCCTGCTGAACGGGTTGCGCAACGCCGCCATCATCGTCGCCCTGATCCAAGCTCTGGCTGCCCTGCTGCTGATCTCGAACATGGTGCAGATTGCCGCGTACACCAGACGTACCGAGACGGCGATCATGCGCCTGGTGGGCGCCTCCCGGTGGCGAACGCAACTACCGTTCATGATCGAGGCGGTGGTGGCAGGCGTCATCGGCGCGGTGGCGTCCATCGGACTGCTGGTGGCGGCCAAGGTCTTCTTCGTCGACAAGCTGTTCGGATCGGTGATCAACTCCGGGGTGGTGGCACCGCTGACCTCGACGGATCTGGTCACTGTCGCACCACTGCTGCTGCTGGCCGGGGGCGGCTTGGCCGCGGTGTCGGCCTATGTCACCCTGCGCCTGTACGTGCGGATCTGATCCTGCCCTCAGGGTCGGCGAACAGATAGCCGATGAGCGGTGGCTCCTGCGGCTAATCTGGAGCAGTCATGGTCACAGATAACGCCGTCAAGAAGTCCGCCCGATCGGCCGACGCCCGCAACACGGGCCGGTCGCTGATTGCGTCGAACCGCAAAGCGCGGCACGACTACGCGATCATCGACACCTTCGAGGCCGGTATCTCGTTGACCGGAACCGAGGTCAAATCGCTCCGTGCCGGCCGGGCGTCGCTGATCGACGGGTTCGCCACCCTGTCGGAGGACGAGATCTGGCTGCGCAACGTGCATATCGCGGAGTACGCCGAGGGCACGTGGACCAATCACGCCCCTCGCAGGGCTCGCAAGCTGCTCCTGCACCGGTCCGAGATCGACAAGCTGGGGCAGAAGCTGCGCGAGGGTGGCCTGGCCCTCGTTCCGCTGTCGATGTACTTCTCGGACGGCAAGGTGAAGGTGGAGTTGGCCCTGGGTCGGGGGAAGAAGGAATACGACAAACGTCAAACTCTCGCCAAGCGCGACTCCGACCGAGAGATCGCCAAGTACGCCGGTCGGCGGGCGAAGGGCATGAGCTGATCTTCGCCCGACGAGTTCGATACGGGCGGACGCTGGGCACTTGCCGGTAGCACCGCGGGAAGTGGTTGCAAGGGGAGTACTGCTGGCGGTGTGCTGAGGCCACCGAGGTCGGTTCGATGCAACGCTGGCGTCCCGGATTGTCGTCTATCCGGCATGAACTTCTCTTCTTGGACCGGTTCTCATGTTCGGTTGCTGCTCACCGCCCTGATTGCTCTTGGCGCCGTAGTTGTGGCGACGGGCTGCGCTTCCCCCTCGGGTACAGCCACTCCTGTGCACAGCAGGGCGGCGCCAACCGCCGGGACGGCCGACTCGCCCCGATCCGACGCTCGTGATTCGAGCGGTAACGGGTCGAGTGGCCCGGTGTTGCGCGGCCCGGTGTCAAGGGGCCGGGTGTTGCGCGGCCCGGTGTCGAGCGGCCGGGTTCCCATCCCGGCCGGCTGCTCGAAGACGCCGACCGAGCCCGGGCAGGCGAGACCCTCCGGCGTTCCGGTGATCAGCGTGACCAGGGGAACCAATGCCTGGATGTTGCGCAAGGACACCGAACCGCTGGCTCTTTCTGTCTACGCCGACGGCACGGTGCTGACCACCGAGGGACTTGGTAGCCTCAGCGAACCGTTGCCGACCGTCACCGTGGGGCGCATTCCGAACTGCATGGTCGACTGGGCCGTGGCCGAAACGGACAGGGTGATCGGTCTGGACATGGGGCAGCCCATGGTGACCGACCAAGGAACCACCGTCGTCACCGTGTCCCCGCCGGGTCGGCCGCACCGCAGTTTGTCGGTATACGCGCTCGGTGTCGGTGACGACAACGTGCCTGAGCCTGCTCAGACGGCGAACCGTGGCGCCCTGCTTGCGACCTTGGCTGCGATGAGGAGGGCGGTGGGCGGCCGAGCACCGTGGTCTCCCGACCGAGTGGAACTGATTCCGACGACGGCGGGGAAGAACATTCCTCGCCAACTCTGGCCCGGACCGGTGATGCTGAGCACTCTGCGCTCGCGGAACGCGTCGTCGGGCTGTGTCATCGTGACCGGTGAGACCGCGACCCGGGTGGTCGCAGAGATCGGGACTGATCCCGTTCTGGCTGAGTGGTCCGACCGCGGCGCCGAGAATGTGGCCGCCGGCACCTATGTTCTGGGCGTCCTGTTGCCAGGTCAGCCACCGACCTGCGGCAGGTAGCCCGGCCAGACGGCTGAGCCGGACACCGAAATCGGAGCTTCGTACGCCGTCGGGGGAGGTAGGCTGAACACGCTTGTCTCCCCGGGTTCGTTTCCGGTCTGGGGGTGATTGGTCTCGACAGCGGCTGTCGAGTGAGGTGAAGCGGGCCGAGGAAGGCAACGATGATCTCGTAAACCATCCGTTGCAAAAAAATCAAGCGCCGACAACAGTCAGCGCGAGTTCGCCCTCGCCGCCTGAGCGAGTAGCGACTCCGTCAGTCCGGGTGTTCCTCCGACCCGGATACTGGCGCCGTTAAGGAGGATTACTTCAAGGTCCGGTCGCGGGACCATTTGAAGGACATCAAACAGCGAGTGGGCCTGTCACACCAGCACGTTCGCATGACTGGTGGGGTCAAGTAGAGACACCGTGAACTGCGCCCGGAGAAGCCCTCACAACACAACGTTGGACGCGGGTTCGATTCCCGCCACCTCCACGAGTGATGTGGTCCGCGCCGAAGGCCCTACCCGAGCCGGGTGGGGCCTTCGGCGTGTGTGGGCTGCCGGAGCTGCGTCGCGATCACCGAAGCGAACCGCTCCGCCGATCCGGGCGCCCAGGGCAGAAACAGCTCCGGCTCGATCAGTTCGAGCTCCATCACCAGCGGCGCGGTTTCGGTACCGATCAGATCCACCCTGGCGTATGCAAGGCAGTCGGCCTCGCCGGGTGCGGCGGCCAGCGCCGCCGCGGCGACGGCCAGTTCGACGGGAGAAGCCACATGCGGACCGAGAACGCCGCCGAACCGTTCCTGCACCCGAAAGTCGCCGGCGGTGGGTAGTTTGCGCACTGCGTGCGAGTAGAAGCCGCCGAGGTAGATCAGCGAGCGCTCACCCGATAACACTTCCGGCTGGAACGGCTGGACCAGCGCGTCAGTAGAGGTGAGAATCGAGCGCAGGTGCGCAGCGGCTTCCGCCGACCCGGAGTCGAACCGGCCCACGCCCATCCCTCCCGCTGACACGGCAGGCTTGACGATGACCTCCGCGGTGCCGAAGTCCCACAGCTCTACCGAGCCCGGGATCTTCGGCCCGGATCGAAATACGACGGTCGGAACCGTGGGAACGCCGGCCGCGGCCAATTCTGAGAGGTACCCCTTGTGCGAGTTCCACCGCACCACGCCGATGTCGTTCACCAATCGCATGGACAGGCCGCCGAGGGTGGCCAGAAACTCCGGAAGTCGCTGGGTGTAGTCCCAGGTGGTGCGGATGACAGCCAGATCGGCCGGTAGTGCGGACAGCTCGGCCGACGTCCAGGCGACGATGTCCGAATCGATGCCGAGTTCCGCGAGAGCATCGGCGACCAGCACCGTCTCGAAGTCGTCATGAGGCAGGGTTTCGGCGGTCAGCAGCAAGATCCTGGGCATGGCGGAAATGTTGTCACAGCGCAGCAAGCCGACGGTCCGTACTCATTCGGACAACGCACAGCGCTCGTTCGGACAGCGCACGGCTGGACGTGGGCGGAGCGTCACGGCAACGCAAGCGGAGCCGCGCGCATTTCGGCGCCTCGCGCGGGTTGCACCGCGAGCGAGGAGGACTCGGTGCGCGCGAACGCGGGTCGAGCTTGGCAGGAGGTTGCGCGCGAACGCGACCTGTGCTCGGCGGGATGGCCGCCGATCGACTCAGATCTCGTTGGTGTCCTTCGGAGTTCCGATTCGGATGGGCTTGTTGGACTTGCGCTTCTTCGCCGCCGCTTCCTCGCGTGAGGTCTTGCCGCCGTCCTCCAGGTCGGCTCGCAGCCGATCAAGTTCGCCGCGCAGATAGTCGCGGGTGGCGATCTCCCCGATTGCGATGCGCAATGCCGCCAGTTCGCGAGCCAGGTATTCGGTGTCCGCCTTCGTCTGGGAGGCGCGGTTGCGATCCTCGTCCAGGGAGATCCGATCCCGGTCGTCCTGCCGGTTCTGGGCCAGCAGGATCAATGGTGCGGCGTAGGCGGCCTGGGTGGAGAATGCCAGGTTCAGCAGGATGAACGGATATTTGTCCCACAGACCGTTGACGCCGGCCACCACGTTTGCGGTGATCCAGAGAATGACCATCAAGGTCTGCCAGAAAAGGAACTTTCCGGTGCCGAGGAGTCTTGCCAGGCGTTCGGAGAAGCGCCCGAAAGCCTCTGGATCGATGTCGAGGGTGAAGCGTCGAGTGCTGCGTGGTTGGTCGAGTCGACGCCCCGGGCGCGCTTCAGGCATGTCCGGTTCCTCTCAGGCGGGCGGAGGTACGCGTACGGCTGGGCATATCGCCCAGGCCGAGCTCGCGCCAATTGTCCGGCAGCAGGTGGTCAAGCACGTCGTCGACGGTGACCGCGCCCAGCAGGTGGTCCTCGTCGTCCACCACAGGCGCGCAGACCAGGTTGTAGGCGGCGAAGAATCGGGTGACCTCGGCCAGGCTGGCATCCGCCGACATCCTGGCCATCTCCTTGTCCATGGCACCGGCCACCAGGTCGAACGGTGGTTCGCGCAACAGGCGCTGAGTGTGCACAGAACCGAGGTAGCGACCGGTCGGAGTCGCCTGCGGCGGCCGACAGACGAACACCATCGAGGCGAGCGCCGGCGTCAGATCGGGGGACCGCACCCGTGCCAAGGCCTCGGCGATGGTGGCATCCGGAGTGAGCACGATGGGCTCCGGGGTCATCAGGCCGCCGGCGGTGTCGAACGAGTACTGCAGCAGCCGCCGCACGGGCTCGGACTCCTCCGGCTCCATCAGCTCCAGCAGCCGCTCCTGCACGCCCGAAGGCAGCTCGGCGAGCAGGTCGGCCGCGTCATCGGGATCCATCGCCTCCAGGATGTCCGCCGCTCGGGCCTCGTCCAGGTGCGCCAGGATGTCCTTCTGATCTTCTTCCGGTAACTCCTCGATGACGTCGGCCAGTCGCTCGTCGTCCAGTGCGTCGGCCACTTCGTAACGGCGGGCAGGCGGCAGATCGCGGAGCACGGTGGCGGCATCCGCCGCGCGGATGCCTTCGAACGACGCGAGCAGCTGCTGCGTTCCGAGCGTGGTGTTGTCGGTCAGGTCAGTGAGATCAGTACCGCGGACATCGGTCCAGCCGAGCAGTTGGACGGGGGAGCGCCTGGTCAACCGGCCGGTTCTTTCCCGAACGGCCAACCGGGTGACGACCCAGTCCCGGGTCCTGGTCCGTTCCATGCCGGCGTCGATGATGGTGGCCGCCGCCGCAGTGGTGGCGATCCGAACCTTCTTGTCGATCAGTTGCCCGATCACCAAGACCTCGGTGCGGCGCTGCTCGAATCGGCGCAGGCTCACCGATCCTGTCGACAGGGCAATGGCATGGGACTCCAGCGACGAGACACGGAGCATCGGCACGAAGATCGGACGACGGGTGGGGAGTTCGACCACGATGCCGAGCACCCGCGGCGGTTTTCGGTCCAGGCGGAGCGCAGCGACGATGTCGCGAACCTTGCCGATGGATTCGCCGCCGGGGCCGAACACG
Source organism: Nakamurella sp. (assembly GCA_050999445.1). Classification (GTDB taxonomy): domain Bacteria; phylum Actinomycetota; class Actinomycetes; order Mycobacteriales; family Nakamurellaceae; genus Nakamurella. Next base: position 8,160 of record JBPCPG010000274.1, read on the forward strand.
GGAAGTCCGGCCAACTGGGCCACGAAGACGCGCGGGGTACCTGCCACGTGCTCAGAGTAGGTGCCCGGGGCGCTGCGGCGAACCGTCGCAGCCGCGCCCGATGGAGCGGATCCACCAAGGCGCCGAGCGCACACATCTGGCGAACAGGCCGATTGCGTATGGTGACAACCGCCGACTCGGAATCGGGATGCACCCAGTCCACATCGCAGAACATCGGGTGAACTCTGATCCGAAGCCATTCGACAGCCGAACAGAAGGAATTCTTCCATGCGCATCCGCGCCCTTGTTGCCACCCTTCCGCTCCTGGCGCTCGCCGCCTGCGGTTCGACGTCCACGTCCAGCCCGACATCGGGAAGTAGTGTTCCCGGCTCGCTTTCCGCCGGTTCGACCGGGGCCTCCGGATCCGCCGTTGCGAGCGCCGCTGCGAACCTCGGACCAGCGGTTCCACCGGCAACCGTCCTTGCCGCGCCGGTCGCAGCCTCGGAACTGCCGACGGCGTCGGGCAAGTTCGGTGAGAAACCGAAGCTGATCTTCCCGAAAACCACTCCGCCGCCAAGCTTGCAGCGCGAGATCCTCTTCGCAGGCACCGGGCCGGAGACCAAGAAGAGCGACTACCTGGTCACCAACTACTACGGAACCGTCTGGGGAAGTGACAAGGCCTTCGACAACTCCTACGACCGGAAGGCGACGAGCACGTTCCAGATCGGCGTCGGCCAGGTCGTTCCCGGCTGGGACATCGCCTTGGTGGGGGTCAAGTTGGGGAGTCGAGTCCTGCTGAGCCTGCCACCGGCAGACGGGTACGGAGCCAAGGGCGGCGCGGCCGGCAAGATCAAGGGCACCGACACCATCGTCTTCGTCGTCGACGTCGTTTCCCGGATCAGCTCCGATCAGGCCGGACAGTCGAACGCGGCGGTCCAGCCTGCTCCGAAGGGCGTGCCGACGGTGTCCGGCGCTCCGGGCAAGGAGCCGACGATCACCATCCCCAAGGGCCTCAAGGAGCCGACGGCCAACAGCGTCCACGTGCTGGCCAAGGGCACCGGCCCGGCGGTGAAGGAAGGCAGCGTGCTGGCTCAGCTGGTGGTCACGGACTGGACGAAGTCGCAGACCCAGTCGACCTATCCGAAGAAGGCCGGAACACCCGCGTCGGCCAACCCCGGCAGCACCGGATTGCAGAAGATCCCCGTGGACAAGACCGGCGCTCTGAAGGGGCTGCTCGGCCTGCCGATCGGAAGTCGGGTTCTGGTGCTGATTGCGGCCACCACCGATCCGTCGACGGGTCAGAAGCAGCCTGCTGCCATCGCCGTGGTCGACCTGGTCGCCCAGGCCTGACCTGCGTCGCGTTCTCCGGTGAGACCACCGATCTACGGAAGCGCCAAGATGAACAACGGGTGACACTTGGCAGAACAGTGATGCCGATCAGGCGAAATATGTCCGGCGGCGATGGACAGGTCGTTCGGCGGCCGCGACACTTCGGGTCATGACAGAGTTCATCATCCTGGTACTGGTCGTCGGGACCGCGCTGGCGTTCGATTTCACCAACGGCTTCCACGACACCGGAAATGCGATGGCGACGTCGATCGCCACCGGAGCGCTGAAACCGAAGGTCGCGGTGGCCCTGTCCGGAGTGCTCAACCTCGTCGGCGCATTCCTGTCGATCCAGGTCGCCAAGACGGTGGCGAAAGTGGTCCACATCCAGGACAAGAACGGTGCTCCCCTCCCGTTCTTCAACGCACCCGGGGGTCACCACCTGCTCATCACCATCGTCTTCGCGGGGCTGGTGGGGGGCATCATCTGGAATCTGGCCACCTGGTTGTTGGGCCTACCGTCCAGCTCGTCGCACGCATTGTTCGGCGGCCTGATCGGGGCGGCGGTTGCCGGGTTCGGATTCACCAAGGGCGTGGACTGGACCCTGGTCCTGTCCAACATCGTCATTCCGGCGGTGCTCTCGCCGATCGTCGCGCTCATCATCGCGGCAGCGGGTACCTTCTGCGTCTATTCGATAACCTCGCGTGTCGGTGAGAAGTCGCGGGAGAAGGGATTCCGTTGGGGCCAGATCGGCTCCGCGTCCCTGGTGTCGCTGGCTCATGGCACCGGCGACGCGCAGAAGACGATGGGTGTCATCTTTCTGGCGCTGGTTGCTCACGGGTCGTTGACCGCAGACGGTGACATCCCGTTCTGGGTGAAACTGGCTTGCGCCGCGGCGATCGCCCTTGGCACCTACATCGGGGGCTGGCGCATCATTCGAACGCTCGGTAAGGGCCTCGTAGAGATCTCCTCACCCCAGGGAATGGCGGCCGAGTCCGCCTCCGCCGCGGTCATCCTCACCTCCTCCCACCTCGGCATCGCGCTGTCCACCACCCACGTCGCCACCGGCTCGATCCTGGGTACCGGCGTGGGCCGCAAGGGGGCGAAGGTTCGCTGGAAGGTTGCCGGACGGATGGCCGCAGGTTGGGTCATCACACTGCCGGTGGCGGCGGTGGTCGGTGCGATCTGCTGGTACCTCGCGGACCTGCTCAAGGGCCCGATCGACGGGCTCCTCGGAATTCTGCTCGTGTTCGCCATCCTGGTCGCCGTCGCCACGTTCATCTATCTGCGCTCCAAGAAGGCTCCAGTGCATGCGCACAACGTGAACGCCGACTGGGAGGACTCCTCGTCCGCACCCTCGGAGTCCACGCCCGCTGCCGCCCGAACCTCCGCCTCGGTCTGAGAGGACTTCCGCTATGTCAACCATCCTGACGTCCATCGCTCCCATCTGGAAGGTGCTGCTCGTCGGCCTCGTCCTCGGAGCCGGCCTGCCTGCTTTGTTCGCCCTCGGAATCCGTGGTGCAGCCGGTACGGTCACCGCCGACGGTCGAGGTTCCGTATCGGCCAGCCCAGCCGGCCGAGCGCTGGCCGCGGTGTGTTTTCTGATCGTCGCTCTGGTGGTCGTCGCAGCCATCGTCGTGCTGGCGGCGTCCAAGGCGTTTCTGGCAAAATTCGGTCTCTCCTGATGTCGGTGGCCCAGAGCAGACCAGGTCCGATCAGCGCCGTACTGAACTGGCTGCGAAAGGGCTATCCGAACGGCGTGCCGACCAAGGACTACTTCCCGCTGCTGGCGCTGCTTCGGCGGCGTCTGACGGATGCCGAACTGGACGAGCTCGTCGACGATCTCGGCCGATCCGGACACCTTCCTGCCGAACGCAGCGTCGTGCTGGCCGCGATCGAACGAGTCGTCCATCAGGAGCCGACGGACGAAGATCTGGCCCTGGTTGCGGCGCGGCTGGCAGCCGCAGGGTGGCCCTTGGCCGGGGAGCGCGAATCTGCGAAGCAAACAGTCTTCGCGCAGGAGAAGGAGGAGCCGTCGGACGATGCTGCGGCGCCCCGACCTGCATTCCTGCGAGCGATTCTCGGCTGGCTTCGGGCCGGGTACCCCGACGGTGTGCCGACGAAGGACTACATTCCGCTGCTCGCCCTGCTGCGCAGACGGCTCAGTGACGACGAGACGGTATGGGTCGCACAGGAAATCGTTGCGTCGGGGCATGCACCCGTCGGCGCTGCGGACATCGGAGTCCTGATCACGAAAGTGACGAACGAAATGCCGTCCGAGGGCGACATCAGCCGGGTTCGCGAACACCTGGGAGCCGCCGGTCATCCAATCGTTCCGGGCACTGATCTGCCCAGCGCTTCGGACTGAACACCCGGCGGTCCGCGCCGAACCAGCCCGCCGACCGGTCCCGCGCGGGTTGTGTACGGTGCGCGCGGGTTGCGATCCGCGCGGCTGCACTGCAATGCGCGCGGCTGGCGCGTGCTGCGGTTCGCGTGCTGCGGTTCGACGCATGCATCGCCGTCCAGCCCCCTGCGGAACCAGCCCGTCGGGCGGTTCCGCTCGGTTGTGCACTGGCCCGGGCGCTCGAAGCCACAACTAATCCTCATCTGCACCAACTAGCGTGTCGACGACGGATCGTGCTTTGGCGGTCTGATCCAGA
>JBPCPG010000339.1:0-5878 GCA_050999445.1 Nakamurella sp.
ACCAGCGGGATCTCGAATCGGTAGGCATCGATCTGCCAGGCTGTCGAGACCTTGGCCGACGACCGGGTGCGCCGGGATGGCACGATCGCCACATCGTCGAGCCCATAGCTGCGGCGGGCGGTTCGGCCCATACCGATTTCGACGCTTTCGTTCAAGGCGGACTCCTTGCGTTTCGCGGCGCCGAAGATCGGCAGCAGCAGCGCCGGATCAGCGGTCGAAGTAGTTGGGCGCCTCGGTGGTGATGGTCACGTCGTGCGGGTGCGATTCTCGCAGACCCGCGGAGGTGATCCGCACCAACTTCGCCTCCTGCAGCCGCGAAATGGTTCGCGAACCGGTGTAACCCATCGCCGCCCGCAGACCGCCGACCAGCTGGTGGCTGACGTCGGAGAGCTTGCCGCGGTAGGGCACCCTGGCCTCGATGCCCTCGGGTACCAACTTGTCGTCGGACAGTACGTCGTCCTGGCCGTACCGGCCCTTGGAGTAGGCCTTCACCTCGCCGCGGGACTGCATCGCACCGAGCGAGCCCATGCCGCGATAGGTCTTGTACTGCTTTCCGTTCACGAAGATCAACTCACCGGGCGACTCGGACACACCGGCCAGGAGCGACCCGAGCATCACCGAATCGGCACCGACCGCGATGGCTTTGGCGATGTCGCCGGAGAACTGCAGGCCACCATCGCCGATCAGCGGCACCCCGGCCGGGCGGCAGGCCTTGGCTGCCTCGTGGATCGCCGTCACCTGCGGCACGCCGATGCCGGTGACCACCCTGGTGGTGCAGATCGACCCCGGTCCGACCCCCACCTTGACCGCATCGGCGCCGGCATCGATCAGGGACTGCGCACCCGCCCTGGTCGCGACGTTGCCACCCACGATGTCCACCTGCCGGCCGACGTCCTTCTGCAACCGAGCCACCATGTCCGCAACGGCGCGCGAGTGCCCATGGGCCGTATCGACCATCAGCACGTCCACTCCGGCGTCGACCAGTCCCATGGCTCTGGCGTGGGCGGCGTCGCCGACACTGACTGCCGCGGCGACCAGCAGCCGTCCGTCGCGATCCTTGGTCGCGTTGGGATACTGCTCGGTCTTGGTAAAGTCCTTGACCGTGATCAGGCCACGGAGTCTGCCATCGCCGTCGACCAGCGGAAGCTTCTCGATCTTGTGCTTGCGCAGCAGCCCGAGCGCCACCTCCGCGGTGCATCCGACCGGGGCGGTGACCAGCGGCATCGGGGTCATCACCTCCCGGACGGGCCGGGACATGTCCACCTCGAAGCGCATGTCGCGATTGGTGATGATGCCGACCAGACGACCGCCGGCGTCGGTGACCGGGACACCCGAGATGCGAAACATCGCGCACATGCCGTCGGCGTCACCGATGGTGGCGTCCGGGGAGCAGGTGATGGGGTCCGTGACCATGCCGGCCTCGGACCGCTTCACGATCTCGACCTGGGTGGCCTGATTCTCTGGCTGCATGTTGTAGTGCAGAACGCCGATGCCCCCCTGCCGGGCCATCGCGATCGCCATCCGGGATTCGGTGACCGTGTCCATCGCGCTGGAGACCAACGGGATCTTCAGGGAGACGTTGCGAGTGAGCTTGGTCCGGGTATCGGCTTCGCTCGGAACCAGATCCGAGGCATCCGGCAGTAGCAGGACGTCGTCGTAGGTCAAACCGATCAACGAGAACTTGTCGTCGGCGATCTCGTTCTCGACAGGAACCGCACTTCTCGCCATCCGTTCATCATAGGGGAGAACTCGGACGGCTCATGGCCTCACTGGAGGGCGGTGGATTCCACTGCGGGGGTCTGATCGCCGGCGTTGCTCTGATCACCGTGATTGTGGGCGTCGGTGGTCAGCGGGGTCGGCGTCGGGAGCTCCGAGGTGGTCGAAGCGTCCTGGTTCGTTTCGGCGGCAGTGGTGGGCGGCGGTGTCGTCGGAGGCGTCGTGGGGGGCGGCGTGGGCGGCGGCGGCGTCGGGGGCGGCGGCGTCGCCGGGAGCGCGGGCGTTGTCGGAACCTTGATGGTCTGCTGATCTGTGGTCGCCGGCTGGGTCGTCGCGGGATGTGTCGGTGGCATCGGCACGACCGGGCGCGTCGGTGCAGGGGCCGTGCCCGGACCCGGCAGCGCTGGTGTCGTCGGCGGAATGACGGCGGGCGCGGTCGGAGGGAGAGGACGGGACGTGCCCGGCCAGGTACCGACCGTGCGCGTGGGTGCCGTAACGGTGACCGAAGGCGCAGCTCCACGGTCCACCGAAACCGTTGCCAGCGGGGGGTTTCGGTGCCCCGGAGTACCGGCGGCGGCGGAGCCGGGCTTGCTGCTCGACGCACGCGAGGTCGGAGATCCGGGCAGAGCCGCCCGCGCCTGGATCCGCGCCACGGAGCCGGTTCCAGCAGTGCTGCGGTCGATCTCGCCAGGACCGCGACCCGCATCGGAATTCGGTGCTTGCCGCCTGGTGGACACCTTGGCCAGCAGCGTGTCGAGCGCTTGCTGCAGGTCGTCGTGTCCGTCGGTGGCAGCGACTTTTCGCACCTCGTTCGAAGCCAACTGCAGCGCCACCGAGGCTGCGGCGGGATCACCCGAGCTCAACGCGGCCCGAGCGCTGTCCAGCGAAGAATTGGCGGCAGCCTTGGCCTGTACCGAGTCGGCGTGATCGGCGTACAACACCTGAGTGAGCGGCCAGAGCACATCGCCGGGACCGGCTGCTTGCGCCGCGATGGCGGTCGAGCCCAGCAGCAGCGCGCAGATCGCGGCAGCGATTCCCGCCATCGGCCGCAGCGCCCGCCGCGACGGCGGCGACACCATCGGTAGGGGCGCCGGCTTTCCCGAGGCCATCGGCGGCAGCTCCGGCAGCGGTGGCGCGGGCGGTTCCAGGATCTCCGCGCGCCAGGAGGCGAGCAGCGGGTCTAGCAGCGAGCCAGGGCCGGGTGGTGGCTGTGAAATCGAGCGGCGCACCGGTCGGCAGATCGGTGCGGTCGAGTCGAGGGGATCCACGACTTCGAGGGCGCCGACTGCGATCGAATCCAGGAGGTCGTCGTCGGCAGCGATCGCGGAGAGATCGTCGACGATCGGAAACGCCACGCCCGGCGCGAATTTGGTTCGCGCCGACGTCACCGGAAATACCGGCGTGGCCGGAAATACCGGCGTGGCCGGAGAGACCGGCGCCGGTACGGATCCAGGCTCCGGAGTGCGCTGCGTGCCCATCAGACGACCTGCTCCCACAGCGTTGCGTCGTTCTGCAGCACGGCACGCAGTTTGCTCAGTGCGCGGTGCTGGGCGACACGAACCGCCCCTGGCGTCATTCCCAACGCCTCTGCCGTCTCGTCGGCGGACAACCCGACCGCGACGCGCAGCCGAAGGATCTCCTGTTGATTCCCCGGCAGGTTCGCCATCAGCGAGGCCATGGTGGCTGACACACTGCTGTCGACTGCCTGCTGCTCTGGCCCGAGCGCGACGCTGACCGACTCCGGAATTTCGGCGACCAGAACGGATCGGGATCGTCCGGCTGCGCGATGGGCGTCGACCACCTTGTGCGCGGCGATCCCGTAGACGAAGGCGAGGAACGGGCGACCATCGCGACGATAGGAGGGCAACGCCGAGATGAGCGCCATGCACACCTCCTGCGCTACGTCGTCCGCCGTGGACGACGATCGGTGAGAAATGGAAAGTCTGGAGCGGCAATAACGCACTACCAGCGGGTGGACGCGGGCCAGCACGGCACCGAGCGCGTTGCGATCGCCGTCGATCGCACGGTCGAGCACGGCTTCGAAGCCGGCGTCGCCGGTTGTGTCTTCTGACTCATCCATCGCCGTCATCGGCCTGTCCGTTACACATATCGCAAGTTGTTCCCCCGGGGTGGAACTCCGCGCCGCCGATCAAGCGTCAGGATCGACACCACCGGCTCGACACAACGGCAACCTCGGCATCGTTCGCCACCGTCAGCCGGTTGCGAGCTTCTCGCCTGGATCAGCATGCACCTCGCCGCGCTCGGTGCTCAGGTCGCGGCGCGTCTCAAGCGACGAGGCCGCGACGAAAACCTACCGCAACGGCCTGCGCCCGATCGCGGGCCCCCAGCTTCCGGAAGAGCCTTCGGGCGTGCGTTTTGATGGTGTCCTCGGAAAGGAACAGTTCTTTGCCGATCTCGCCGTTGGACTGCCCCTGGCTCATGCCCCGCAGCACCTGGAGCTCGCGTTCGGTCAGTTGGGCCTGCCCGTCAACCGCGTCCCTGGGTGATGGAATACGAGGGCTGGTGAGGGTATCGGCGAGGGCTGCCACTATTTCCGGCTGTGTCGCATCCCACCGCAGGAACCCCCGCGCACCGCAGGCGATGGCCGCAGCGATCGATGCCGTGTCGTCGGGCGAGCCGAAAACGATCACAACGGCCGACGGGTGGATCGCCAACAGTCGCCTGGTGGCCTCGATGCCACTGGTCAGGGCTCGCTGAGTGCCGATGAGAACGACGTCGGCGGCTTCTCTGCCATATCTGCCCAGCAGCTCGTCACCGCCGCCGACACAATCGATACCGGTCACCGATGGAACCGATGCCATGACGCGGTTCAATCCGTCTCGGGCACTACGTCGCTCATCGCAGATCAGAACGGTGGTCATAAGAGCCTTCTTTCGCAGGTCTTCATCGGCCGACGACGGCCGACACATTTTCGCCGAACTCGGTAATGCCACATTCACCGTCAGCGGACAGCGACAGACCCCGAAGTGCTCCCCGACCGGGTGATACCCGTTGGAGTCCTTCTGTTGGAACCGCTTTGTTGCGTTTTGAAGCGACTTGGTTCGTGATGCGTGTCGAAGCGCTGATGTTTTGATTGCGCTCTGACTTAGTGTAGCCGGTTGGTAGCTGAGTGTATAGCGCGCGCACAAGAGAGAGTCCCCCATGGAACCACGGAGCGGGGAGCCGATAGCTAAATAGGGCGATGCGATAACCCATTCATCACAGCCGGCGAGCGGCCGAATGGGCGGCTGCACCGGTCGGTCAAGGCCTCGTCGAGGGCACCCCGCCAGCTTTCCGGTGATCGGAGGCGGTGTGAACGATCTTCGAAGATCGCTTTCATGCTCTTGAAGCGCCTGATGATCGGGCCTACTGTCTTGATCACAGCAGCGTCGATGTCCGTGCAAATACGACCAGACCGGGTCAGGAATCCGCCTCGATGAGGTGAGCCACCTGTGCTGGCCCAATTTCCGGCCATCGGCGGAGGTGAGCAACGGAGGTGGGCAACACCATGGCCGATACCAGGCGCCTTCCCGGGCCCAATGCCGACGAATGGGACTGGCAACTCCACGCCGCGTGCCGGGGAATGGCCAGTTCGTACTTCTTCCATCCCGAGGGCGAACGGGGGCCGGCGCGCCTTCGGCGTGAGTCCACGGCAAAGGCCGTCTGCTTGGATTGCCCGGCGATGATGGCCTGCCGAACTCACGCCTTGCAGGTGCACGAGCCGTACGGGATCTGGGGTGGTTTGACCGAAGGCGAGCGTCATGGCTTGCTCGCGACCGCGGTGCAGGCCGGCTGACCGGACCCGGAAGAGCCGGCCGGGCGCAGCTGGGCGACAAGATGGGGCTCCGGTCGAAGCCGACGGACTGGCATGAGTCCAGGCTAGCCGCTCGTCGGGCACCTGTCACCCCTTTGCGCGCCAATCCGTCACCCGAACAGTGAGCGGGGATCACTCCGGAGTGGGCTGGCCCCGTCGCGGTGCACGACCGCACGGAAGGTGCCGAGTCAGCCTGCCCCAATAGGGTGATCAAGACAGCACTCGCGGTGATCGGACCCGGCCGCACCACGCGGCGCCAGGCGGCACCAGGCGGCACCCGGCCGCGGAACGACGAAGCGGGAAACACCGGGAATCCGACGCTGTCCGCTCTCCACGCGTTCCCTTGCT
>JBPCPG010000358.1:0-3326 GCA_050999445.1 Nakamurella sp.
GTACAGACCGGTGATCATGTCGGTGCCGGCCGGTCCTGAGGTGCCGACGCAGACACCGATGTTGCCGGGGGCCGCCCGGGTGAAGCCCTCGGCCATGTGTGAGGCGCCTTTGACGTGCCGGGCCAGCACATGCGTCAGTTCGCCCTGGTCGCGCATGGCCCGGTAGAACGGATTGATCGCCGCTCCGGGAAGTCCGAACGCGTAGGTGATGCCTTCGAGGCGGAGGATCTCCACCGCGACGCGTGCTGCTGTCCTACGTGGCATGGCGAACTGCTTTCTGTGCGGATGCAACAGGTACGAGTCAGGAACGGAAGCAGATTTCCGGCGAGGACCGTTGCCGCGCTGAGGTTCTCGCAGCAGCAGTGCGGCTCTGTCAGCGGCCGGAGAGGCGTTCCACGCCGCGGAGCAGACCGGAATGGTCGAGTCCACCGTCGCCGTTGGCCTTGGCGGAAGCCATCAGTTGAGCGACCAGCGCGCCGAGGGGGATCACCACACCGGCTTCTCGGGCGGCGGAGGTGACGATGCCCAGGTCCTTGTGGTGCAGCCCGATCCGGAAGCCCGGATCGAACGACCTGGTCAGCATGTTCTGAGATTTCTGATCCAGCACCTTGCTGCCGGCCAGGCCGCCCCCGAGAACCTTCAACGCAGCCTCGGTGTCCACGCCGTAGGCCTCCAGGAACACGACGGCCTCGGCCAGGACCTGGATGTTGACGGCCACGATGAGTTGGTTGGCGGCCTTGACGGTCTGGCCCGCGCCGGTGGGTCCGACGTGGACGATGGTCTTGCCGACCGCCTCCAGCACCGGCAGCGTCGCCTGGTAGTCCTGCACGGCGCCCCCCACCATGATCGACAGCGCGGCGTTCTTCGCGCCTGCCTCGCCGCCGGAGACCGGCGCGTCCAGAATCCGAAATCCGTGTTGCTGAGCCAGGGTCGCGAGTTCGGTGGTGACGTCGGGCCGGATGCTGGAGAAGTCGATGATCAGGGCGCCTGATTTGCCGGAGGCGAGAACTCCGCCGTCGCCGGCCAGCACCTCTCGAACATCGGGCGAGTCCGGCACCATCACCGCAACGATGTCCGCGTCGGCGACCGCGTCGGCCACCGAATCCGCGGCGCGGCCGCCGGCCTGCACCAGCGCCGCCGTCTTGTCCGGGGACCGGTTGTACCCGACCACGTCGAATCCGGCGTTCTGCAGATGAACGGCCATCGGGCTGCCCATGATGCCCAAACCGATGAAAGCGATGCTCGTCATGAACTTCTCCTACACATGAGAGGAACGAAGAAAGGGGTCAGGGCCTGGAAAATCTGCAGCCTTGGCGGACCCCAGAACATGGTCAGTTGGCGGAGCCGCGGCGGTCCAGGGGCAGCCACCGGAAGCTGGCGGCGCTGTCGGTCGGTTCCGACGGCTTGTACTCGAGGCCCACCCAACCGGCATAACCCGCGTCCTGCAGTGCATCGAGTTGGCGCAGCAGCGGAAGGTTCCCGGTGCCCGGTTCGTTGCGCCCCGGTGCGTCGGCGATCTGGACATGTGCGGCGCGGGACGCGAACCGGGCGATCGCGGCGTCCACGTCGTCTCCGTTGACTGCCAGGTGGTAGAGATCTGCCAACAGGCCGAGGTTGCGCTGCCCGGTCTCGGTGGCGACCCGGTCGATCACGGCGACTGCCTGCGCAGCCGTGAGCAGCGGATACCTGTCCGCGCCGCTCACCGGTTCGACCAGTACGGTGCCACCTATTGACTCCACCCCGGCGGCGGCCAAGGCGAGGTTCTGCACCGCCAGGTCGTCCTGCTCCTCGGGAGCCACCCCGTCGACCCGGTTGCCGTACAGGGCGTTGAAGGCCTTGCAGCCCAGCTGTTCCGCGATGGAGACGGTCACCGCGACGTTGTCGCGGAACTCGGCCGCGCGGGCCGGCCAGGAAACCAGGCCGCGGTCACCTCCCGGCATGTCGCCGGCGTAGAAGTTCAACCCGGCCAATGCAACCCCGGCGTCGCGGACGGCAGCGACGAACCGGTCCACGTCCGCATCGGTGGGGACGGCCAGGCCGAAGGGCCACCAGAACTCCACGGCGTCGAACCCGGCCGCCTTTGCCGCCGCCGGGCGCTCCAGCAGCGGAAGCTCGGTGAACAGGATCGAGCAGTTGACCTCGTAACGCAGTGAGTGGGTTCCACTCATCAATCCTCCCTAGATTCCGCTCTGCGAAATATTGCTTTCGCGATATGAAAGACACTAAGACCTGTTGAAGTGTTCGTCAAGCGCCGAGTTCGGCAGGTGCTTCAAAGTTCGGCAGGTGCTTCAACAGAATCCCGGGATACCCAGCCACGCCGAACCGGCGTCGGAGGCGTCGTCACGCAACACGGTGGTCTCGATCAGGCCATAGGGGCGGTCGGCGGCGATGAACACCTCGCCGGGGTTGTCCAGCCCGAACGGCAAAAGGTCGACCAGGAAATGGTGCTTGTTCGGAGCGGAGAACTTTATTTCGGCGACCTCCGTGCGGTTTTGCAGTACCACCGTGCCCATCGCATAGAGGCTCTGCTGCAACGCATAGCTGTGCGTGGTGGCGAACGTTTCCAGCAGCAGTCGCCGAACGTCGGCGAACGAGGCGTCCCAATCCACATCGGTGTGGTCGTAGCGCCACCGGGCCACCAGCGAGGTGGCCAGAATCCGATCGTCGGTGTCCTGCAGGGTGGTGTATTCATCCCGCAGGAACCCGTTGAATTCCGAGCCGGTGGTTTTCGCGATGACCAGGTCGGACAATCCCGACACGACGTGGATTCGCCGGTCGTCGCCGCGTCCGTCGATGTTGACGACGGTATTACGGACCGCCCCCCCGGTGCGGGTGAACGCGTGGTCGTGTCCGTGGCCGTCCACATCGATTCGTGCCCAACCGAACTCCTCCACCTCGATCCGGACGCCGGTAGCAGCCGGGGTCGCGGAGATGAGTTGGTCGCCAAGGGAGATCGCGTAGTCCTCGATGGCGCCCACACCATTCTTCTTCGCGAAGGCGAACGCGGTGTTCTTCTGGGTGTCGGTGGGCAGAACGGCCGCCTGGTCGCCCGTGACATGAGCGTCGACGAAGTCCCCGCGCAGGAGGGTGGTCACGTTGAGGTCGCGGATCGCGTGTCGCGCGGTCTCGCGGTAGATCCGGACCACCCGGTTCTCGGCTTTGCCGTACTGGTTGGGTCCTAGGACGATGCTCATGATGGCTAGCTCCCTTGGTAGGTCGAGTAGGCGAATGGGCTCAGCAGTACCGGGACGTGATAGTGCCGAGAAGAGTCGATCAGGTGGAAGGTCACGCTGATCATCGGATAGAACCCGGTCTGATCCGTGCTG
>JBPCPG010000079.1:0-4243 GCA_050999445.1 Nakamurella sp.
TGGGAGTGCCGCCACCGGGCGCCTCCGGCCGATCCTCCGGGTTCACGTCGTCCGGATTGTCCCCAGGCTGGATATCACCCTTGGCTCGGCGCCCACGGTCGTCACGGCCGAACGCGTCCCGTTCGACTCCGGACTGGTCGTCGTTCACGAACGGTGCCTGTTCCTCGTCCCAACCGCCTGATGTCATGACGTTCCCTTCTCGCCGCGGAGCAGGGCCAGCCGCGCCGTCAGTCGGTCGACATCGGCACGCGCCTTCGCCGCTCTCGTCTTGATCTTGTCGACCACCGCGACCGGCGCCTTGGCCATGAACGAATCGTTGGCCAACTTACCGTCGGTGTCGGCGATCTCCTTCTGGGCAAGAGCGAGATCTTTTGCCAATCGACCGATCTCGGCCGGAACGTCCACGGTGGACGACGTATCCAACTCCACGTGCACCGAGCCGGCCGCCAAGGCGGCTTCGATCGACGCCGTCGGGGCGAAGTCGGCGCCCGGCTCGGTCAGCTTCGTCAGTGCCGCCGCGAATTCGTTTGCGCTGCTGTCGCCACCGACCAATCGCGCCGGCACCTTCTTGCTCGGCGGCAGGCCCTGATCGGAACGGAACCGCCGAATCTCGGTGATCAACGCCTGCACATCCGCCACCCAGGCGGCGGACGCCGCGTCCGTCGACCGACCGGACACCGTCGGCCACGGCGCGACGACGAGCGTCTCGCCGCCCGTCAGGGCCGTCCACAGCGTCTCGGTGACGAACGGCACGAACGGGTGCAAGAGTTTGAGCAGCCCGTCCAGAACCGTACCGAGCACTGATCTGGTACCGCCTAGCCGGGCCGGATCCGCTGCGCCCTCGGCGATCTGCACCTTGGCGAGCTCGAGGTACCAGTCGCAGACCTCGTCCCAGGCGAAGTGGTACAGACCCTCGGAGGCCTTGGCGTACTGGAAATCCGCCAGCAGCGCGGTCGTCTCGTCGATGACGGCGTCGAGTCGGTCCAGAATCCAACGGTCGGCGGGTGTCAGCGCGGTCGGGTCCGGCGGCGAGTCCGGCAGCACGGCGCCGTTCATCATGGCGAACTTGGTGGCGTTGAACAATTTCGTGCAGAACTTGGCCGATCCGCCGATCCAGTCCTCGGCGATCGCCTGATCGGTGCCGGGGTTGGCGCCGCGAGCAAGGGTGAAGCGCACCGCGTCTGCGCCGTACTTTTCGATCCAGGCCAGCGCGTCTACCCCGTTGCCCTTCGACTTCGACATCTTCTTGCCGAACTGATCGCGCACGAGCCCGTGCAGCGCAACGGTTTCAAACGGCACCGAAGAATTCCCGCTCTCGGCGTCGGGGATCAGATAAGTGCCGAACATCATCATCCGGGCCACCCAGAAGAAGAGAATGTCGTACCCGGTCACCAGGACGGACGTCGGATAGAAGGCCTTCAACGTATCGGTCTGCTCCGGCCAACCCATGGTGGAAAAGGGCCACAGCCCCGAGGAGAACCAGGTGTCCAGCACATCCGGATCCTGGCTCCAGCCGTCACCGGGCACCTCCTCCTCCGGGCCTACGCAACGGATCTCGCCGTCGTCGGAGTACCACACCGGAATTCGATGCCCCCACCACAACTGCCGGGAGATCGTCCAATCGTGCATGTTGTCGATCCAGCCGAAATAGCGCGGCGCCAATTCCGGCGGATGGATCTTGGTGCGGCCTTCCCTGACGGCATCTCCGGCGGCTTTCGCCAGCGGGCCGACATCGACGAACCACTGCAGGGACAGCCGCGGCTCCACCACGTCGTCGGATCTCGAACAGTGACCGACGGCGTGGACGTACGGCGTCTTCTCGGCCACGATCCGGCCTTCGCCCCGCAGCGCTTCCTTCACCGCGGCACGGGCCTGGAAGCGGTTCAGTCCGTCGAAAGGCGTTCCGGTACCGACGATGTCCGCTTGCTCGGTGAGGATGGTGATGGCCGGCAGCCCGTGTCGCTGCCCGATCTCGAAGTCATTCGGATCGTGAGCGGGCGTCACCTTGACCGCGCCGGTGCCGAACGCCGGGTCGACGTGTTCGTCGGCGACGATCGGGATCAGTCGGCCGACGAGCGGCAACCGCACCTTCGTGCCCACCAGTTGCCGGTACCTGTCGTCGTCGGGATGCACGGCGATACCGGTGTCCCCGAGCATCGTCTCCACCCTGGTGGTCGCCACCACAACCGACTCGCCGGGCAGATCCGCACTGTCGTAACGAATCGAGACGAGTTCACCGTCGTCATCCGAGTGATCCACCTCGATGTCGGAGATGGCGGTGACGCATCCGGGGCACCAGTTGATGATTCGCTCGGCGCGATAGATCAACCCCTTGTCGTACAACGTCTTGAACACCGTCTGCACGGCGGCCGACAATCCGTCGTCGAGGGTGAACCTCTCGCGGCTCCAGTCCACGGAGACACCGAGGCGCTTCATCTGGCCGAGAATGGCCCCGCCGGACTCCCGTTTCCAGTCCCACACCTTCTCGACGAAAAGTTCACGTCCGAAGTCGTGTCTGGTCTTGCCGTCCACTGCGAGCTGTTGCTCGACCAGGTTCTGGGTGGCGATACCGGCATGGTCCATGCCCGGCAGCCACAGCACCTCGTCACCGGACATCCGGTGCCAACGCGACAGCACATCCATCAGCGTCTGGTCCAGTGCGTGTCCGACGTGCAGGTTGCCTGTCACGTTCGGCGGCGGCAGCACGACGGAGAACGGCCTGCGCTCACCGGACAGAACCCGCTTCTCGTCCGCCCGGAAGTAACCGCTCGCCAACCACCGCTGGTACATCGGTACCTCGACCGCAGCCGGATCGTACTGGGCCGGCAGGTCAGGGATCGCGGGAGTCGGGGAGAGCGTCACCAGTTCAGTTTAGGTGCGCTTGCAAGCGGTTCACCCCGTCGGTTCACCCGGTTGGTTCACCCCGTCCGTTCACCCCCGCCCGGCCGAGCCTCAGTACGACCGCGGCATCCCAAGGGTGTGCTGCGCCACGTAGTTCAGCACCATCTCGCGGTTGACCGGGGCGATCTGCAGCAGGCGAGCCATCCCCCAGAGCGGAATCAGACCGTATTCCACCGACAGTCCGTTGCCCCCGTGAGTTTGGATCGCCGCGTCCACCGCCGCGATCGATGCCTCACCGGCTGCGTACTTGGCCATGTTGGAGGCCTCACCGGCGGGAAGTCCGTGGTCGTGCTGCCACGCCGCCTTGGCAGTCATCAGCGCCGCCAGCTCGACGGCGATCTTCGCCTTGGCCAGCGGATGGGAGACGCCCTGGTGGGTGCCGATCGGAGTCCCCCACACCTGCCGGGTGCCCGCGTAGGCGGCTGCAAGGTCGATGGCATAGCGACCGACTCCCACCGCCAGCGCCGCGGAGGCGATGCGTTCGGGATTCAGGCCGTCGAACAGCGGCCGCAGGCCTTCCCCCTCGAGTCCGATCAGTGCGGAGGCCGGAACCCGCACCTGGTCGTAGAAAACTGTGAACTGCTTGTCAGGGATCTGCGCCGCGACCGGCAGCACGTTCCAGCTCAGGCCCGCCGCGTCCGTCCGCACGATGAACAGCGACAGCTTCGCCTTGCCGGTGTGCTCGTCGACACCGCTGCGCGCCACCGTCAGAATGGCGGCCGACTCGTCGACACCGGAGATGTAGTGCTTGCTGCCGGTGAGGAGGTAGTCCGCACCGTCGCGCACAGCGGTGGTGGTGATCTGGTGCGAATTCGAGCCGGCATCGGGCTCGGTGATGGCGAACGCCATCTTGATGCCTCCGTCGGCGAGCTGGGTCAGCCACTCCTGCTTCTGCTCGGGCGAACCGTGCCGCGCCAGAACTTCCACTCCGATGGCGCTGGAAACCAGCAGCAGGAGCAGCGGGCAACCACCGGCGGCCGCCTCCTCGGCGACGATCGCCAACTCGCTCATGCCGGCTCCTCCGCCGCCGTACTCGGCTGGAACGTTGATGCCGATGAAGCCGGCCTTGCCCAGATCGGACCAGAGCGCGGATTGAGAAGTTGCGGTCCGGGCATGCTCGGCAAACTCGGCCGGCCCGTGCGCTGCGGTGATCTCGCGCACCGCTGCTCGAAGATCGGCGTACTCGGCAGGATCGGAGAAGTCGGCCATCTGCTCAGGGTGCCAGAAGTGAACGGCCGTTAACAGGGGGTAGGTTGCGCGAAAATCAGAGCTCCGCCTCGGCGACCGGTCCATCCGCTTCAGGCGTCAGGTACATCGGTCCGTACACGGCGTGCCCGCCGTT
>JBPCPG010000051.1:0-8524 GCA_050999445.1 Nakamurella sp.
GGCAAGAACAACGCCGACGTGGCGTCGTTGACGTATTTGAGTCCCAATACCGTGAAGTCCTACATTCGCACCATCTATCGCAAGATCGGTGTCGAAAGCCGAACCCAGGCAGTGCTCTGGGGCGTCAGCAATGGCTTCAGTCCTGACCACCGACGCATCGATCACTGGCAGGACGGACCCTGAGGCGCAGCGCCGGGCAGCCCGCGGCGGGGATCTTCCGATGCGGGATCAACGAAGTGAACCATCGCTCTCAACCTGCGGCGCAGCGGGATTCCAAGCACACATCGGGAGGCCAGGCGCACTGTGAACAGGACCGATTCGTAACGATGAAAGGGTTGCAATGAGCATTCAGGACAACATCACCGCCCAAAAGGCTTTCGGTGAGGCCGTCAACAGCGGCAACCTCGACGCCTTCGACGATCTGGTCGCAGCCGCGTCGGTCGATCACGACCCGGCTCCCGGGCAGGAAGCCGGCCCGTCCGGTTACCGCAGCTTCTTCGGCGAGTTGCGCACCGCCTTCCCCGATCTGCACATCGAAGTCGCGCATTTGACGGCAGCCGACGACGACGTCGCCTTCGCCTACATTCTCACCGGTACCCACCAGGGTCCGTTGATGGGTCACCAGGCGACGGGGAAATCGGTGAGCATTCACGGCCTGCAGATCAGCAGGTTCGCCGACGGCAAACTCGTCGAGAGGTGGGGGAGCAGCGATCAGCTCGGCATGTTGACGCAACTCGGGCTCGCGCAGGCATGAACATCGGCAAGAGGCTGCTGGCCGGTCTCGCCGCCGGCGCGGCAGGCACGACTGCGCTGAACACTGTGACCTATCTGGACATGGCCATTCGCGGTCGCGGGACCAGCAGCACACCCGAAGACACCGTGGAGGCGATGGCGACCAAGACCGGATCGCACGTTCCTGGTGGCGAAGAATCCCGGAAGAACCGTGATTCCGGACTCGGCGCCCTGCTGGGCATTCTGGCCGGGCTGGGGGTGGGGGCCGTCCTGGGCGCTGCGCACGGCGTCGGCCGGCGGCCGAACCTGGCTGCTGCGGCGCTGCTGACGGGTTTGGGCGCGATGATCGCCACCGACGCTCCGATGGCGGCACTGGGCGTCAGCGATCCGCGGACCTGGCAACCAGCGGACTGGGCCAGCGATGCGCTACCGCATCTGGCTTACGGGCTGACCACCGCTGCTGTGGTGCGCGCACTCTCCGGCAGTTGACAAGGAACGACGCCGGATGGTTTGCCGATCGTCAGTACCGGCGGACCGAGGGACTGCGGACCGCGTGACTACCGTGAGTGATTCGTAGGTTACAGTTCAATCGTGCTCAAAAAGCGGGCGCTGGGCCGCACAGGCAAGGTGTTCTGTTGCCTTCATCGCTGATAGAGCCGACCAGTCGCAGTTCGAGAACTCCGTCGGCTTCTTGTGAACAACTGCTTTCGCACGTCCGTCAGGACGATGTCGTAGCTTTCGATGCCCTGTATCGGAAAGAGATCGGCTCGGTCCGCGGATTGGCCTTCAACCTGCTGCGAGACCGTTTTCAGGCAGATGAAGTCGCGCAGGAGGTCATGTTGCAGATCTGGCAACGCGCGGGCCAGTTCGACGAGTCGCTGGGGTCCGGCCATTCCTGGATTCTGCGGATCACCCGGAGTCGGGCGATCGACCGCATTCGGATGTGCCAGAACGCGCGGATGCGAGACCAGGTCTACGCAGACCTCCACAGTCCGGTCGTTCTGGATGACGTCTCGAATATGGTCATCTCCCGGCTGGAAAATGACCGCGTCCGCCTGGCGTTGCTGGAGGTGAGCGTCATTCAGCGGGAGGCGCTGATGTTGGCCTTTTTCTCCTGCCTTGCCTACCCACAGATTGCGGAGCGCCTCGACGTACCTCTCGGCACGCTCAAGAGCAGGATCCGCGACGGCTTGGCGAAGCTGCGCCGGATTCTGACCCAGGGTGCGGAGGATGAATTGCGGGAGGCTGCCTGATGAGGTCCGAGGCTGAGGTGGGAATACTGCAACCTCCTACGTTGACGCGCGGTTTGGTCGGTTTCACGACTTGCGCTATCGCCTGATATGCGGTTCGGCGCAATTCTGGCGAAGGCATCGATCGACACCGCGGGCCGAAGCAGGTTCAGTGGCCTGAGGGCAATCGCTGCGCATTCTCCGCGGCCGGATTGCGTCGAGATCCTGTTCTCGACACCGTCAACATGCCGCCCCGATGTGTTCGGCCCGATGTGTTCGGTCCGATGTGTTCGCGAACGGCCGGATAACAACAGGTGTCGACAACCAGAACATCGAGTGTGGTCTGCAGTGAACCGGCAGGAGTCGGTCGAGGCCGATAAGCTGCGGCTGTCGGTTGCCCGGGAACACTCGGCCGGCCCAGCGGACCCAGAAGGCCCGTTGTCGCTCTCGACCCTGGAGGACCCTGCAGATGTCCCGATCAATCAGCCGTTGGAGGACCGTCCTGTCGGCGCTTGTGCTGGTGACCGCGGCAATACCGGCGGTAAGCCCGCCAGCGGTCGCGGCAGTCGCCGTGGCCAACGGATCGGCGGTGGTGAGCGTAGCTTCCGGCCGCTGTCTGGACGTGATCGGAAACGTCCGAACGGCGGGCACCGGGATCAACATCTATGACTGCATCGGGCAGACCAATCAGGCCTGGACCTATACGGCGACCGGTGAACTGCGGGTATTCGACAACTCGATGTGCCTGGACGTGGCCGGCCAGGACACGACCGCGCCGGCCCGCGTGCAGATCTACGGATGCAACGGGGGCGCCAACCAGCGGTGGCAGATCAATGCCAACGGCACGATCACCGGTGTTCAGTCGGGCCTGTGCCTGGACGTGACCGGTCGGCAGAACGCAAACAGCACCCTGGTCGGAATGTGGACCTGCAACGGGCAGACCAACCAGAAGTGGACGACGTCCTTCGGCGGGCTGGACAAACAGGCGCCGACGGTGCCAGGTAACCCGCGAGTGAGCAACCTGGCCTGCGACTCGGTGACCTTCGCCTGGAACGCGTCGACCGACAACGTCGGAGTGTCGTTCTACGACATCTACCACGACGGGCAATTGATGAAGTCGGTGGCCGGCACGACCCTGTCGGCCGGGCTCACCGTGGTTCCCGGGGTGACCTGGGGCCTCTACGTCAATGCCCGCGACGCCGCGGGCAACGTCTCCCAGGCCAGTGCGACGGTGCCGATCACGGCACCGCAGTGCCAGAGCGACTCACAACCGCCGACGGCGCCGACGAACCTGGCCGGCTCGTCCGCCGGCACGACCGTAACCCTGAGCTGGACCGCGTCGAGCGACAACATCGGCGTCCGGGCGTATGACATCTACCGTGACGGCGCGAAGGTCGGCACGGTCACCGGCACCGCAACTGTCGCCCCGGCAACCAGCTTCACCGACAGCGGGCTGGCCGCCGCCAGGAGTTACGGCTACTTCGTCGTCGCCCGCGACGGACAGGCCAACGCTTCGGTGCACAGCAACACCGCGACGGTGACCACCGGCGCGGCCTGCGGCAACCCGGTGTGCTCGGTGACCCAGATTGCCACCGATACCGACATCCCTTGGGGTCTGGTCACGTTGCCGGACGGGACGATCCTCTACAACCGCCGCGACGCGCACGACATGGTTCGCCTGGATCCGGCCACCGGAAGCAAGACGACCGTGGGCACCGTGCCCAACGTGGAGAACACGGACGGCGAGGGCGGTCTCACCGGCCTGGCCATCGCATCCAGCTTCGCCACCGACCACTGGCTGTACATCATGCACACCTCGCCGACCGATAACCGGATCGTGCGGATCAAGCTGGATAACGGCGCTCTGAATACGGGTACCGAGCAGGTTCTTCTCAGCGGGATTCTGCGGAACAAATTCCACGACGGCGGTCGGCTGCGCTTCGGGCCCGACGGCAAGCTGTACGCCTCCACCGGTGACGCGCAGAACGGCGACAATGCGCAGAACGTGTCCGGGCTCAACGGCAAGATCCTGCGGCTCAATCCGGACGGCACCGTTCCGTCGGACAACCCGTTCGGAAATTACGTCTGGAGCTATGGTCACCGCAACCCGCAGGGGCTGGCGTTCGACTCCCAGGGCCGGCTGTGGGAGCAGGAATTCGGCAACGCCGTGATGGACGAGACCAACCTGATCACCAAGGGCGGAAACTACGGCTGGCCGGCCTGTGAAGGCACCACCGGCACCTGCGGTACCGCGGGCTACATCGCTCCCAAGCACACCTATCCCACCGCCGACGGGTCATGCTCCGGCATCGCGATCGTGCGCGACGCCCTGTATGTCGCCTGCGAACGCGGTACCCGGATGTATCGGGAAGTGATTTCCGGCAGCAGCCTGACCAACGTTCAGATCTACTTCAGTGGCACCTACGGACGGCTGCGCACCGTCGAACCCGCTCCGGACGGCGGCCTCTGGCTGACCACCACCAACGCCGGCGACAAGGACAGCATCCCCAACAACAGCAACGAAAAGATCTTCCACGTCACGCTGGGCGCATGACCGACAGCTTCGCGCCTTATGGTCGGTGCACTCGGACCACCCGGCCGCGCTCCAAGTGTTCGACGCGATCCGCAGGGCAACCATGCCGTCCCAGCGACCCGAATTCGAGCGAACCCTCAGTCGGTCACCAAGCAGGCAGCGGGTAGCGGAAACCACCGCAATTGTTCGAAGTCGTTGGAGAGGGCGCGTTCGCGTCCAACGGGGTCGACGCTGCTTCGGGACCGGGACAGCACGTCCTGCGCTTCCCGCAGGTACTGCTCGAGATGCGCTTCCGGAGCGACGTCGGCGTAACGCGGATACTGCATCTCGCCATTGAGGTCGTACGAAATCTGGCGCAGGCGCATCGGCGGTTCGGCGGGACCCAGATGGTGTCGCCACAGCCCTCTGGCCGGATCGAATCGGTAGTCCTCGAGCAACCGGTCGCCGTGGCGTGCAACCAGGCGCACCGCCTCGACCAGATAGTTGAAAACCGGTTCCGAGATGAAGTAATTGAAATTGATGCGAATCCAACCAGGTTTGATTCCCTCGCACCCGTGCCCTATCTCCCGTTCGAATTCGTGCGAGCGGTCCAGATCGATTCCCAGCAGCCGGTGGCCGTAGGGACCCGCGCACGAGCACCCCCCGCGCGACTGGATTCCGAAAAGATCATTGAGCAGGGAAACGACGAAATTGTGATGCAGATACTGGTCGCCGGGGGCTTTGATGACGAACGAGACGATCGACAGCCGTTCCGCATCCAGGTTGCCCAGGATCTCGATGTTGGGCTCCTGTTGCCAGGCCGTGATCGCGCGCCGCAAAAAATAGTCCTCACGCGCGCGGATCACCTCCACGCCGACGGATTGCTTCAACTGGAAGACCAGACCGGCCCGAATCGACTCCACGATGGCCGGCGTCCCGCCCTCCTCGCGTTGGGTCGGGTCGTCGAGGTAGTGGTGATCGGTGGGGTTGACATAGGCGACGGTGCCGCCGCCGGGAACATCGGGGACCCGATTCTTCAGTAGTTCGCGTCTGGCGACCAGCACTCCGGGTGTACTGGGGCCGCCGATGAACTTGTGCGGACTGAGGAAGACAGCGTCTTTGTAGGCCAACGGATCGACGCCGGAGCACCCGTACATCTCGATGTCCATGTATGGGCCGGCCGCCGCGAAATCCCAGAACGAAATGGCTCCATGAGCGTGCAGCAGTGCGGAGATCGCGTCGGTGTCGGTAAGAATTCCGGTCACGTTGCTGGCGGCGGAGAACGAGCCGATCTTCAACGGTCTTGCCGCGTACCGCTGCAACTCAACGCTCAGCGAGACGGTGTCGATGTGACCGTCCACATCCTGCGGAATCACCACGACGTCCGCGATCGACTCACGCCAGGGGAGTTCGTTGGAGTGATGTTCGTACGGTCCGATGAAGACAACCGGTCGTTCTTCGGCAGGAATGGCGTCGCTCAGCCGGTATCGATCCTCCAGCTCGGCCGGAATGCGCAGCCCGAGGATGCCGATCAACTTGTCGATGGCACCGGTGCAGCCCGAGCCGGCGAAGATGACGACCGTCTCGGAGTCGCCGCCGACTGCTTCCAGAATCAGCGAGCGGGCGTCCTCGCGGAGCCAGGTGGTCTGCAGCCCGGTTCCGCTGGACTCCGTGTGGGTGTTGGCATACCGCGGGAGGACCTCGTTGCGGATGAAGTCCTCGACGAAACCGAGTGCCCGTCCCGAGGCCGTGTAGTCGGCGTAGGTGACGCGGCGCGGCCCGTAAGGCCCCGGCGTGACCTGGTCATCACCGATCACCGACTCCCGAATGCGTCGAAGGAGCGGAGTTTCACCCGGCGCGTTCTGATCCACTGTTGCAGCGTAGGCCCGGACGGGGCGAGGTGGTGAACGCTCCGGCGCCATGCCCATCGAGTCAGGCGAAGACGAAGTCCGCGCGGTCGGCTCGGGCCTCGATGTTGGCGTCGATATCGTGGCCGCATGGATATTCCGACCATTGCTTGGGCGCCGCCGTCACGTCGAAAAGGGCTCGGCCCTCGGCAATAAGGAAGGTTCCGGCGCCATAACCGAACGGCACAACCTTTGCCAGACGTGGTTCTACTGCGCACAGATGGGCGGCGAGGAATGCTCCGGCGCTATGACCGAGGAAGCAGATGTTGTCGGGACGTAATCCGGCCCAGTCCAGCAGAACACCGACGGCCCGACGTTCGGTGAGTACCGCATCCCTGATCGCCGACGCGATGTGATCGACGTTGGCATGCCAGGGAAGCGAGTGGTCGGAAGAACAACGGTGGCTCCTTGGCGAGCCAGCTGTTCCGCTTCGGTCAAGAGGAACCTGCGTCCGTCGTCGCTCCCGCCGTGCGCGAGCACCACCCCGGGGCCGGCTGTCCGGCCGGCGTCCACCACGGTCGCGACACCTGAGACTCCGGGCCGGATGTCGAACGAGATCTCCCGATATCGGACGTCCGCCTTCTGGTGATCACTCACCACGTTCAACCTCGACCCAGAGCCCGGATCCGCGAAGAATCCACGCGCCGCGGCGACGGTCCAGGATTGTTCGTACGCGGCGATACCCGCGGCTCCCCGGGCGGGCATTGGGACGGACAAGCTCTCCGAACTGCTGTCACTGCTCATCTTTCGAATGATCGCCTCGTACGCATTGCCGTCGATGGTAGCGGCCTGAGTGCGATGACAATTGACGTCAAGCCGAAGATCCGGCGATATTGACCAACCAGTTGACGCCGAACTTGTCGGCACACATCCCGAACGTGTCGCCCCACGGTGCTTTTTCAAGTGGTGCAGTGATGGTGGCGCCATCGACAAGCTTGTCCCAGTAACCGCGGAGCTCCCGCTCGTCATCACCGCTGAGCGAGACCGAGAAATTGTCGCCCGGGGTGTAATTCATGCTGTTGGGAACATCAGCACCCATCAGAGTGAGTCCGGACGGCGAGACCAGCATGCCGTGCATGATCTTGTCCTGCTCTGCGGCGTCCTCGCTGGCATGCATCTCGCCGAAGGTGCTCATGGTCAGTTCGCCACCGAAGACCAACCGGTAGAACCCAGAGCCTGCTTGGCATTGTCCCGGAAGCCGAGGTAGGGATTGAGTCGGGTCGGCATCGAATCATCTTCTGATCGCGGGAACGTGGTGGGATCATGTTCGACCGGCGGCATGGGGGAGCGCAAGACCGGCGTTCTTCACCCCCGGGGCACCATCCCCGGCCGCTTTCGGCCGGCCTATTGCGTCAGTCCTCCGTCTTGGTGACCCGCGACTCGGACAGCGCCGCGTCGATGATCAGGCCAACGCCGACTCCCGCCATCCAGATGTCCTTGGCCAATGCGGTACCCGCCTCGGTGGGGCGGAATTTCGCGTCGTGCACGCCGGGCGTGCGGGCGTACAAACCGATCAAGCCGCCGGCAAAGCTGGTCAGCGCGATCCCTGCCAGCCCTGCCGGAACGATCGGGAGCAGCAAGGCCGATCCGATCAGAACTTCGGTCACGGCCAGCGCTTTGGTGAACATGGTCGGTGACACCTTGCCCAGGAACGGATAGGCGCCGGAGGCCATACCGTGAATTCCGGCGGCGCCGTGCTCGTCCGCGTTGAGCTTGCTCAGGCCCGAGTTCAGGATGAACGCGCCAGTGGCGACCCGACCCGGTGCTCTACGAAGTTTTGCGGCGAGTGACATTAGGTTCTCCTGTTCGGCGGCTGGCGGTGACCGCGTAGCCAGCTTGGCACAGTCGGGTCGTACCGGGCGAAGACACCCCGCGAAATGCGGTCGGCGCCGAAATGATTCCACTGCCGGGATCGACGACGGCCTACCCGGGACCCGGCACGAGCTGCGCCGACACGTCGGGAGCGTCGACGGATCAGATGCTCTGCTGCACACCCTGTTCCCGGGCCCTTTCGATAGTGGAGTCGATCTCCTCGATCAATTGATCCCAGATGGGAAATGGCAGGTCGTGACCCATTCCGGCAATGGTGACCAGCCGAGAACCCGGAATGGCAGCAGCTGTCGCCAATCCACCGCTGAGATTGA
>JBPCPG010000154.1:0-4957 GCA_050999445.1 Nakamurella sp.
ACGGCGGCAATTCCTGGGGGAACCAGATGCGGTCGTACGTTCTGCACCCCTATCAGATGGTCAAGGACCTCCGGACGAATTTCGAGGTCGGCAATCCGACCGCGGTGTTCGATGGTGACATCGACGGGTTCCTGGAGGCGGGGATTCGCTTCCGCCGATCCGCCGACCCGGACGGCAACTGACGGGCCCGGCCGAGTCACCCCGGATGTACCGGCCCGCTGCCGGCTGGATCGGACCGGTCAGCATCCCAAGGAATTGCTGCAGTTCATCCTCGTCATATCCGAGATGGGACAGCAGCAGGTCGGACAATTCGGCGGCCCTGCCGGCGGATCTCGAGGAGACCGTCCGTGCTCCCCGTACCTCGCCGGCCGCGATATCCTCTACTGCCCGGCGAATCTGTCGACGTTCACCGCGCAGATGATCGTGGATGCCACCAGGTTCCGCGAATTGTTCGCTCCTGCCGCGCAGGGCCGGCCGACGACGGCTCCGGCCCTCGGACGTTCCTGCACCGGAAGGCCGCCGGCAGCACCCAGTGCCCGTCCAACTCGCCCGCACCACTGTGCCCGATTTCGGTATCCATGGTTGTCCGTCACCCGAATTCTCGCCAGAGCACGACGCACATCGGCTGCGGGAGCGGGATCGAGGCGATCAGCTCCATGCCCGGTACGCCGAATACCTGCACCAGGTCAGCTCCGGTGGCTGACACGAAGAGCCGGCCGGAGTCAAGCGCAAGCTGGCGAGGCCAAGCACCGCAGGAGGTTTGCGACAGAAGAGCACCGTCGGAGAGCGAAATCTCGGAGATTGAGTCAGCCCCTCGATTCGCCAGGTAGACCACCTTTCCGTCGCTTGCCAGATCGCTCGGGTAGTTCCTGACATTGCCGGCGAGGGCAGCATCGGAGGCAGGGACCACCCGCCAGTCGAGCAGTCGCCGATCGACATGTCTGGCCAACATCAGAACCGAACCGAGCTCTCCGGAGACCGCCGCCGTGCCGTTGCCGAGCAGAACCAGCTTTCGAGGACCCGATCCGGCCGGTACGGCGCTCGCCACCGGGTTCACCAGCTTCCCCGCCTGCAGCAGATAGCTGACCACCTCGTCAGCACCCAGGTCGACCACCAGCACCTCGCCGCCGGGCGCCGGAACGACATGGTGCACATGCGACTCAGCTTGCCTGTCCCGATCTGGACCCGGACTGGTCGTCCGGTTCACGACGGTAGCCGGGCCCAGGGATCCATCCGAGGCGATGGCCAACGCCGCCACCGATCCGGGAACTCCCGAGGCTCCGTAGTTCGCGACCAACAGGTGCCGGCCCCCTGGCTCGACAACGGCATGGCAGGGCTCCGTACCCCCGGCCCCGCCCGGTGGCCCCAGCCGGACCAACCTTGCTCCATCCACCCGCCAGGCGTGCGCCAGAGCTCCGTCGGTTCCGCAGACGCCGTACAAGAAGCGACCCGAGGGGTGGACGGCGAGGTACAGCAAACCTTCGACCGCGTCGCTTTCGCCGATCGCGTCGAGATTGTGATCGAACAGGGTGACCCCGCCGATTCCGTTCCTGCCCATCCATCCGACGAAAATCATGTTCGTTCCTGCGACCGAACGCGCTCCGCGCAGAACGCCTGATGCCGGAGCATTCTCATTTCGTCCGCTGAACGAGCAGATATCCGCCGCTGTCGAAGATCTTGCGATAGGTGTGTCCACGGTGCTGCCTTTGCGCGTACTCGACCGGATCGCCCCCATCGTTGGGCGTGTGAGTGTCGATCAGCACGTAGTCGGGGACGGCTGCGCCCACGGTGCCGAACCAGTAGACGTGGTCGCGGGTGACCAGGTGAGTGATGAGTCCCATGTTCGTCTCGACGCCTGCACCCTGGGGGATCAACGCCATCACTGCCTGGGCGGCGCGAGCATCGGTGCTCGGTCGCCAGGTCTGGCTCTTCAACAGGCTGGCCAACGGAAACTGAAGGCACAGCACCAGTGCCATGACCGCCGTGGCGGTCGGAACGTGCGCGGCATACGAGCGCAACCAGGCGGGCGCCCTGAGGTGAATTCGCCCGTAACCGTCGATGAGAGCAACGAAGACGACGGGCATCAGGATCAGCGAGTAGTGCCAGTTGGTGCCCCAGTAGTCCGGATTCTTTCCGATCCAGCGCCAGGCCAACGTGGGGCCGGCGACCAGAACCCACGGCGAACGCAGCGCCAGGAATCCCGTGATGCCGAAGGTCAGCAGCAGGGTGATCGTCTTGACATCCCAGCCGGTGAAGAAGGTCTGGACCGCATTGGGACCGTTCTGCCCGAAACTCACGGTCGCCCAATAGTCGAAGCTGCCCGCCGAATTGAACGCTGGGATGACCACGAACAGGATCAGCAGGAAACCACCTACGCCGACGCCGGTCAACCAGAACCCCACCCGGCGCGCACCGGCGATCATCAGCACCACACCGATGGCAGCGAGGGTGATTCCGAGGTCTTCTTTCACCAGCAGCAACGGCAACGACCACACCGCGACCAGCCGAGGTCGCCGCCGGAGGTAGGCCTCGCCCGCGAACGCCATCAATGGCGCCGCAAAAGCGACCTCGTGAAAGTCCGTATAGACGGCGGATTGAATACCGAAGGAGAGTGCATACGCAATCCCAACGGCAACTCCACCAGAGAGCCCCAGGCGCAGCATCGCAATTCGGAAAATTGGAACGATCGACGCCGTTATCAGAACCGCCTGCAGAACCAGCAGGGTCTGCGCATGCGGAAAAACCCGGTAGAAGGGTGCGAGCACGGCCAGAATCGGTGAGAAATGGTCGCCGAGAATGTTGTAACCAGGACCTTTGATATCCACGACGGGTGCCTGCAGATGTGCGTAGGCCCGTATCGCCTGCTCGAAGATCGCATTGTCCCAGGACGGCGTCGAAAGGGTCGCGAAGCGAGTCAGCGACAAGGTCGAGTACAGAACCGCAGCGACCGCCCACACCGCGTAGGGTAGCCACGTCGCTGCGCGCCGCCGCCGGGGAATCTGGCGCCGCGCAGGAGATTCGGTTTCGACGGCACGGACAGCTGAGCCGGCGAGGTCAACAGCGAACGGTGCGGCGTCGGACCCAACCGCCCCAAGCCTTCCCACGTCCACCTTCTCCCTCCTCGAGAAGTCCCGATGGAACTCCGCCACTGCAAGGAGGTTACCGGGCCGCTTCGGCGTCTTCGGAGCATCTGCTCCGATCCTGGTGCGGGCCGGATCAGAAGAACGTCCGGATCATTCCGACGACTCGAGGGTCCGGCGCCGCAGCATCGTCCAACAAGGGGATCAGCGTCCACTTGTCCATAGCTGTGCAGGGATGCGACAACCCAAGCCGCACGACGTCCCCCATCTCCACGTCATCGGAATTAGGCACAGACAGAAAGGCATGCTGATCGTTGAGCGCAAAGATCTGCGCTCCGGTCAGTGGTTCGAGCGAACCGTCCGTTCGCCGGCGCATCTGCGGCTCGGTCATCCCTTGATCGAACGGCAGGTCCCGCCGGCCGGCGTCCAGCAGCGCCAGAGCGGGCTCCGGATGCGACACGACCCGCGCCCAGGCATGCATCGCGGGTTCGAGCACCGGGCCGTCCCCCCGACCGGCCGGGGTGATCGAACGGTAATACCCGTCGTCGTGAACGACGTAGGCGCCAGAGCGCAGAACGACCTCGACGGCCGGCCCGCGCTTTCCGGCCGGGTCGGCACATTCCGCGAGCCGGTCGGCGACCCGGTCGAAATAGGCGCTGCCCCCGACGGTGATCATGGCGCGACCGGCCGTCGTCAGATCGACCATCGGACCGACAGCCGTCCAGACGCGGGCGATATCGTCAAAATATCGGTCGACCGCACCGATCTGATCGGCTCCGGCGCCTTGCCCGACTGCGCCCTCGTATCCACTGACCCCGATCAGCCGCAGCCGGGACGATCTTTGGACAGCCCGGGCGACCTCCAGTGCGGCGCCGACGCCCCTGGCGCCGGTCCTGCCGCCGTCGACCCCGAGTTCGACGCAGACGTCGATACTCGACCCGGCCGGCAGTACCGACGTCATCAACTCCACCGAACGAACCGAGTCGACCCAGCTGCTGAATCTGAAGTCCGGATCGGCTATCTGTTGCGCCACAAGCCATCGCAGGCCACCTGGACGGAGGAAGGAACCAGCCAGCAGGATCTTCGGCAGGCCGAAGGCGCGCCCGACCCGCAGTTGCGGCTCGTTGGCCAGGGTGATGCCCCAGGCGCCGGCCCGCAGCTGGGCAAGGAACAACTCAGGCGCCATCGTGGTCTTTCCGTGCGGCGCCAGCTCCAGTCCACGCGCCGCGCACCACTTCGCCATCACCGCGACGTTCTGCGCAATGGCTCCGCGATCCAGCGTGAGCAGGGGCGTGCCCCACTCCGTCAGCGACGTTCGCGCCAGCACCAGGTCCGCCACCGAACGCCCGTCGGCCATCGGGGGCACCGACTTGTGACGCCAGTCGAGCACCTCGTTCCCGAGCCGACCCACTGCCTCCGCCAGAACCCGGTAGTCACCACTGCTCCGGTTCATCGAGCCACGGTTCGTCGAGAGCCACTGTTCATCGACAGAACCCTACGAGGCGACCCGTGCGGTGGAAATGACGGATCTCCGACAGCCGGTGGGCGTTGCGTCAGAGTCCGTCCGGCGAGTTCGGAGGCCGCGGACCGGCATTCGGTGGCGCACCCGGGTGGCGACGGCGAGATCTGCTGCGTGCTCCCACATTTGCCGCAAGGTTCTCCGACATCTGCACAAAGTCGTTCGACCGGCCCGGGGTGGCGCACCTCACAGTCGTCCCATAGGCTCCGTCCCAGGGGGCATCGAAGCCGCAGCGCGAACAGGCCACGCCCCTCCCCCATCCCCCAGGGAAAGGCAGTTGCATGCCATACAGAAGTTCCCGGCGGAGGTCACTGCTCGTGACGGCCGCCTCCTCCTTGCTGCTGCTGACGATGGCAGC
>JBPCPG010000159.1:0-3411 GCA_050999445.1 Nakamurella sp.
CCGTCGATGTCACCATCGAACACCGCGGTCGGATTGCCGACCTCGAAATTCGTCCGGAGGTCCTTGACCATCTGATAGGGGTGCAGAACGTACGACCGCATCTGGTTCCCCCAGGAATTGCCGCCGTCACCACGCAGTGCGTCCATCGTGGCCTTCTCCTCCTCCTTGCGCCGGACCAGCAGCTTGGCGCCCAGCACGGCCATCGCCGACGCACGGTTCTGGATCTGGGAGCGCTCGTTCTGACACGAAACGACGATGCCGGTCGGGATGTGGGTGATCCGGACCGCGGAGTCGGTGGTGTTCACGCCTTGTCCACCCGGGCCGGAAGAACGGTAGACGTCGACCCGCAGTTCCTTCTCGTCGATTTCGACGTGGTCACTGCTCTCCAGCACGGGGATCACCTCGACTCCGGCGAACGAGGTCTGCCGCCGGCCCTGGTTGTCGAACGGAGAGATGCGGACGAGCCGGTGGGTGCCCTGCTCGACCGAAAGAGTTCCGTACGCGTAAGGACTTTTCACCTGGAAGGTGGCCGATTTGATGCCCGCCTCTTCGGCGTAGGAGGTGTCGTACACCTCGGTTGCGTAGCCATGCCGTTCCGACCAGCGCAGGTACATCCGCATCAGCATTTCGGCGAAGTCGGCCGCATCGACACCACCGGCCTCGGACCGGATGGTGATCAGCGCCTCCCGCACGTCGTACTCGCCGGACAGCAGAGTTCGCACCTCCATCGTCTCCACCTCGCCGTGCACGGCGACCAGTTCGGCCTGTGCCTCGACCATGGTGTCGGCGTCGTCGTCGGCCAGCTCGAAGAGAACATTGAGGTCATCGAGCCGCTGCCGAAGATCCTGCAGCTTCTTGAGCTCCGACTGGGCGTGCGACAGCTTGCTGGTGACCTGCTGCGCCTTTTCCGGGTCGTTCCACAAGTCGGGAACGCTGGCCATCTCGGACAGCTCGGCGATCGTGGCTCTCAACCGTGGCAGATCGATCACGGACTCGATGCTGGTCATGGTCGCTTCGAGAGCCTTGAGCTCAGTGGATTCGTCGGCATTCACAACTGGCCAGCCTACGCGGAGCCGCGCCTGGAGCGGGCATCGCGCGGCGGCCGACCGCCGCGGTGGGTCGGCTCGGGAAGGATCTCCTTCGAGCAGGTTCGTGCGGGGTTGACGCAGGGATCAAAGCCGGCCGGCGGGGTCGTGGCGGAAGATGAATTGCAATTCCAGGGTCTGCCTGTCTGCGGTGTCGATGCGACGCGCCAGGAAGCCGTCCGGGGTCAGCTCGAGCGCCGCGTAGCTGACAATGCGTTCGAACCGACGTTGCACGTTGAATCGACCGGCGGCCGTGTAATCCCCGAGTCGCGGGTCCTGGTGCTCCTGCCGCTGTCCCGAAATGAGCTGGGCGTCCGCCGAACGCGTCCCATTCAACTCGCTCACCTTTCCGCCGGTAAGAAATTGCAGCCGGACCGAAATCAGGTCCGCGCTCGGATCGAGCGGGGCCTCGTAGAAGCCGTCGGTGCGGACCTGGAACCATGTCGGCTCCGGCGCTTCGCTGTCCGATATCTCGACCTCGGCGGTCGGATCGGTGCCGCCGCGCAGAGATCGAAAGGCGTCGCGAAGTCCCATGATGTCCACCCTCATTCTCGACCGGAGCACGGACGGGGTCTGCGCGAGCCGGCCGCTCGATGCCTTACGACACCAATCTACTTGGGCCCGAGGTCGCACTTGTTCGCCACTCACGCACCGCCGATTCAAAGCCTCTCAGTCACCAGATAATTCTCGTTGGAGCGGTTCGATCTCGATCGGGTGATTACCGTGGTGCATACGGCTGCCCGGTCCTAGAATCGAGGTACGCCCATTTGGACCAACGCGGCACCGGGAATCTCGCTTCAACAATATGCAGGGAACTCTTCAGTGAAACTGATGTCGACAGCGCGCCCGACTGTCTCTGCGCCAGATCGCCCGAAGCGGTGGAGATCCGGATCCGGTTGGCGCCGCGGGGGAATCACCGTCATTGCCTCGGCCTTCGTTCTGGTGGGCACCCCGGTCCAGTCGCAGGCTGCGGCACCGCTGGCGAGTGCACCGGCGGTCACCGCGGCAAGCACGTGCCTGCCTGCCGGCGGACCTTTCACGCCGCCACCCGTGGCGCCGATCGCCGGAGGATTGTTCGACGGCGTCGGCCTGAGCGCCGCGCAGGTAACGGCAGCATCCACCATTGTTTCAGTCGGAAAATCGATGAAGATAACCCGACGAGGACTACGGGTGGCCATTGCTGTGGCGATGCAGGAGTCGTCGCTCGATCCCGCAGCCAGCCGCGCCGGGTATGTCGGTCTTTTCCAGCAACACGCCGACGTGCAATCCGGCCTCTATGCAACCTACGACCGGTTGGATGCGGCAGCGGCCTCGAAGGGCTTCTTCGAGCAACTGGTGAAATTAGTTCCTGGTTACGAGACGGATCACCGACTCGACTGGCAGATCGGTGAGATCGTCCAGCGGACCAATGTCGGACGGAACGTCGAACAGTGGTTCGGAGTCTCCGAGGCATTGACGGTGAAGCTTTTCGCCGCTCCGTTGATCACCCTCATCCCCGCCGCGTCCAGAACTTCGCAGCCGGCAGTTCCCGCGCTGCGGTTGGGCGGTGGCGCCTTTGTCGCCGTTGCGGCAGCGGACGTCGGCCCGGTCGGCAACGGCTTCGTCTCTGCCGGTCCCGCGCTCGGCGTCGCGAACCGCGCTTCCGATCCGGTCGTCCAGGTCCTGGGAACCTCCACGTCGGCGACCTCCACGTCGGCGACCTCCACGTCGGCGACCCCCAGAACAGCAACCTCCACGTCGACGACGCCCACATCGCCGGCGGTGAGGGCGACTGCGACGAGCGCGCCGACCACAATCGGCGCTTCCACCAGCGGTTCGGGCCAGTCGGTACCGTCGTCGGCGACTTCGAAGACCCAAGGCAGGACCGTCACCGCGAGTCCAACCGGCCAGCCGTCGTCGGCCTCGACCTTGACCGGATCCGTTCCGCCGGGCACGGCAACGGCCGGCACCACGTCGGTCAGGCCAACGACCAGCACACCGACGACCAGCACACCGACGACCAGCACGGTTTCGACGACGAGCATCATGCCCAGGTCCAGCACGATGCCGTCGACCAGCACGATGCCGTCGACCAGGCCACCGCTCCCCACCACGACCAGTGCCGCACCGATCACAATCGCGAAGACTACGAAAATCACCGCACCCGGGATCGCAACCACGTCGTCCCTACCGACCACGGCACCCAGCCGTGCCAAGACCACCACGGCCAGCCCTGCCACGACCACCGCGTCCGCCACCAGAACGACCACGTCGGCGGCTGTCAGGACGCCGACCACCACCCCGACGAGCGCGCGCAGCGTGCCGAAACCAACCGTCCCGGTCAACG
>JBPCPG010000124.1:0-12353 GCA_050999445.1 Nakamurella sp.
GCGTCGTCACGGTCACCCGACTGTCGCCGGTGGCCGAGAATGATCCGTCGAGCGGTCCGCTGATATCGGACACGTCCGCCTGCAGGTCGCTCAGTGAGAACCCCTCGTTGACGGTCCATTTCGTCAGCGCGACAGTTCGGAAGTATCCCGGCTGGGCCACCCCCGAGGCGGTGAGCACGTCAACCGGCGTCGAGCGCTGCAGAGCACCGCGGAGGGTGGCCAGCGGCGACAGTCCGATGGTTCCCCGCCCGTTTCCATTTGTGTGCGGTAGCCGCCCTGTGGTGCCGATGCTGGTCACCGAGCCGGCCACCAGCAGCGCAACCACGGTTGCCAGAGCCGTGATGGTGGCGCCGTTCAGAGCCATGCCCACTCCGGCACGGGCTCCCGTCCGGCGGTCCCGGTGCCCGGTGCCGGCCAGCAACACCGCGTACAGCAGTGCCGGAATGGCGAATGAATACCACGGAAGCATCGTGGAAGCGATGGACGCCGGCACCGAGTAGAGGCAGAGCAGCGGAAGCGCCACCAGGGCTGGAGACCGGACCACGGCCACCAGGAAGTCCGCAATGAGAGCCGCACATCCAACGGATAGCGCGATCAGAAAATTTAGTTCCGGCGTGGCGGGCGCCGGCGGTGCAGTCCCTGCGATCTGATCCCAGGCGCCGGACAGCAGGGCGCCCGCCTCGGCCAACGCGGCCCTGTTGGGCAGCACGCCGCCGATCCCACTCGAGGTGAACAGGGACGTCAGAGCCACGATGAACCCGGTCAGCTGGAGCAGTACGGTGACCAGCGTGGGAACGCGGATCAGGCGTCCGCCGACCCCGACCAGCCAGATGACGGCGACAACCTCGACGAGAGGAAAGACCCAGGAGGCGCCGCTGATGGGAGTGCTCAGTGCGCTCGAGCCGGCCAGGATCGCCGCCGCCGCCAAGAAAGTGTGTCCGATCCCGGTCGGCGGAATCGTCGGTTCGATCGTTGGTCGCGGGCCCGACGGCCCGGCGCTCCGCCGATCGGCGCTTCCAGGCAGGCCAGGGGCAGATTCACCTCGCACCGACGTCGAAGCGGTCATCCTTGATACCGTCCGCCGGCCGGGGCGGCCGTTCCAGCGGCGAAGTTGTGCTCGGACGAACGGGCAGGTGCGGTGCTGGTCCCGGCTGCGGCGACGGAGTAGCCGTCGCCGGCATCGCACGCCCGGCGCCAAGCCGCCGCAAGGTCGTCGTCCTGGTGGATCACGACGACTCGCCAGTCCGCCGCACGCAGCACCTCGACGGCCGGATTCGCTCCCGCCTTCGTTCTCGAAGCCAATTCAGTCATGGAATCGTCCACTCCCCAGCCCTGGGTGTCCAGGATCAGCGCAACAGCGTTGATAGCTCGGCGACGGGTCGCCACCAACAGATGGGCGTCCGCCGCACTCATGTGGCCGATGATGGCGACCACCAGACCGGTACGGCCCAACGTCAGAGGTCTGATCTTCGAATCGGCATCCGGCTCGAGTACGGCCAGACCGGCCAGTACGTCGTCGGAGATGTCATGGCCCTGCGCGATCACCGCGTTGCGGTGCGAGATCAGCTTCACCTGGTGATCGGAATCGAGCAGGTGCAGCGACACCGAGGCGGCCAGCACCACCGCGGTCTCCAAACTGGACCCGGCGCCGACGCCGCGATGCGCGCGGGCCCGGTGGTCGAGCACGACCGTCGCTCCACCGTGCGACACCGGTTCCTCGAGTCGCACCATCAGGTCGTCGTGACGGGCGGAGGCCCGCCAATGGATGGTGCGGATGTCGTCACCGTTGCGGTACTCGCGCACCCCGATGTCCGGGTCACCACCGATCGCGCTGAAAACCGCGCGTCCGGAAGCAGCGGATCGGGCTCCGGAGCTACTCGGCATGCCGGCGAGCGACACGACGGTCGGAACCACCAGCACTTCGGCCCTGGCGTCCAGGGTCCGGTTGTCCTCCCACAGGTCGAACGGATCGCCGATGCGGACGTGCGGAGGTCCGATCTGGAAGCGGCCGCGCTGCCCGGCAACGACCGGGTAGAGGATTCTGGACGACTCTCCACGGCGGATCGGCGCGATCAGGTAGCGCATTCCGGTGGTCAGCCCGGGCACGGCCGGCTCGGAGACCTCCAGCGAAGGTGTCCTGGTCTGCCCGGTGTTGGTGATGACCAGCATGGCTTGGCCGCGGATTCCCGGCCGCATCCGCTCGGGAGTGATCTGGTGGACGCCGCGCAAAGAAATACCGCGAAGTGCCGTGATGGCAACGGCGAACAACGGCAGAGCCACCGCCACCACACCGACACGCAGCAGGTCCCGCTCGTCCAGCACGAACGAGCAGATCATCGCGGCGATGCCGCCGGCGACCAGACACCGGCCCCTGGTGGTCAGTCCGCGACCATCGACCGATTCACGCTGACCGGGCGCGCGGGTTTTGCGGACCCGTCGGCTCTTGGGCCCTTCAGACACGACCGCCCCGGGGGACCCGAATGCGGGTCAGCAGCACAGAGATGATCTCTGCCGCTGATCGGTGCGCAGCGTGAGCCTCCACCGTGAGCAACAGGCGGTGCGCGAGAACCGGGACGGCGAGACGCTGGATGTCGTCCGGCACCACGTAGCCGCGTCCGTCGAGCGCGGCCGCGGCCTTCGCCGCTCGAGCCAGATGGAGGACGGCCCGCGGCGAGGCGCCCAATCGGATGTCGGGAATCGCCCTGGTGGCGCCGACGATTTCGACGATGTACTGACGCAGCTCCTGTGCGAGGTGGACAGTGGCGGCGGCGTCGATCAGGGCCGCCACGGTCGGCCCGTCGGCGACGGCGGTCAGGGCATCGAGAGGGTCGGAGCGATCACGGCCGGCCAGCATCGCGACCTCCGCTGCCTGATCGGGATATCCGATCGACGTGCGAGCCAGGAAACGGTCACGCTGCGCTTCCGGCAGCGGGTACGTGCCCTCCATCTCCACCGGGTTCTGAGTGGCGAGCACCAGAAACGGCCGCGCCAGGGGATAGGTCGTGCCGTCCACGGTGACCTGGCGTTCTTCCATGCATTCCAGCAGAGCGGACTGCGTCTTGGGAGAGGCCCGGTTGATCTCGTCGGCGACGATGATGTTGGCGAAGATCGGTCCCGGCCGGAATTCGAACTTGCCCGTCTGCCGGTCGTAGATGCTGACGCCGGTCACATCGCTCGGCATCAGATCAGGAGTGAACTGCACACGGGACACCGCCGCATTGACCGATTTGGCCATCGCCTTCGCCAGGTTTGTCTTGCCCGTGCCCGGTACGTCCTCGATCAGCAGGTGACCTTCGGTCAGCAGACAGATGACGGCCAGCCGGACCACTTCCGGCTTGCCGAGAATCACCTGGGAAATG
Organism: Nakamurella sp.; assembly: GCA_050999445.1. Classification (GTDB taxonomy): domain Bacteria; phylum Actinomycetota; class Actinomycetes; order Mycobacteriales; family Nakamurellaceae; genus Nakamurella. The sequence goes on from JBPCPG010000124.1 coordinate 3,360, forward strand.
GCGGCGCAGATCCGGGCACCGAGAGCGGCGACGTCGGCCGGGTCCACCGGAACCTGCGGCGCGGCGGCGGAAGGGCCGGAGCCGTTCAGGTCGACGTTCTGTGCCACTTGTGGTCCTCCGTGGTCTCGCCGCGGACGGCGACGTGCGGATCAGAGCGAAGCGGCTGACCCGGAAAGGGGCGCTGACAGTCCGGCGCTTCTACAGTCTGCCAGCACCAGCGGTCGAGCGGCCCTGGTTCGGCGGTTCGCCCGGCTGCCAGTGGCTGACTGTCCCTCGTCCGCCTCCGATACCGGGGCGAATAGATCGCTGCTGCCCGCGTGCCGGAATTTGACCCCACTTTCCCCCACGCGAAGACCTGCACCAATGGGTGAAATAGCGATGATTTTGCGAAAATATGGGCGATGGAACGGGTGCTGGTGGAGCAGAGTGGGGTAACGTGGCGGGCGTTGGGGCCGGGTGTGGAAGGTGAAACGCCGTGGGTGACATCGGTCTTGCCGGCCGGCGACGCAGGGCAGGCCGGTGGTTGTTCACGCGATGCCGAAAGGCCAACTGGTGCTACTCGGACCGGCGCGATACCGGCGCCGGTGGAAGGCGAGTGAAGATGCGAAGGAGGTGTCGAGTTGTACAAGGGTTTCCTCGGCACCTTCACGCCGCGGATGGACGACAAGGGCCGGGTCACCCTGCCTGCGCGCTATCGCGACGAGTTCGCTCCGGCCATTTTGATCGTCCGTGGGCAGGACCACTGCCTGTACCTCTTCACGCCCGAGGGGTTTGCAGAGTTCGCCCAGGAGGCGATCGACGCATCCGTGACGGACGAGCGGGCCCGTGGGTACCAGCGATACATGCTGTCCAACACCGACGACCAGCGCCCGGACGCTCAGGGCCGGATCAGCATTCCGGCCCGGATGCGGGAGTACGCAGGTCTGACCAAGGACGTCGTCATCGCCGGTGTCGGCAAACGGATGGAGGTGTGGGACGCCGCGCAATGGTCGCGCTACGAGGCGGCTCAGGAGGCCGCCTACGCCTCTCCGTCCAAGGATCTGCTCAGCCAGGGCACTGGACGGTGACCGACCAGCTCCCCAGAACGCAGCTCTACAGCAATGCAGCGCTCCAGAACGCAGCACCAGTGACATCGCAGTAGCAGGCATCGCAGTAGCAGTGACCTGCCAGTAGCAAGGACCGGCAGTGACGAGCAAGTAGGTGTGCACCTGCAGCCCGGCCTGCACCCGCAACAGAGCTGACACGACTTCCCCCGTGCCAGGTCGACCGCGGGTGGGGACCAGACCGCAGGAGCTGCCGCCCGCGATCCACCTGCCGGTCGTGTTCTCGGAGCCGGTGCCGGCCCGGATGGCGTGAACCGATCGATCCGCGGAAGAAGGGGACAGCAGACATGGCCCCGGATTCGACTTTGGTCCCGGATCCGGCGAACCCTCCGGCCGCCGCCACCGTCCCTACGGATGACGGCCTATCGGATTCCGACCGAATCCATCTGCCCGTTCTCGCTCAGCGGGTCAGGACCCTGCTCGGACCGGCCTTCGCGACGGCGCACAATCCGGTGTTCGTCGACGCGACGCTGGGCATGGGTGGTCACAGCATGTTGCTGTTGGCCGCGCACCCGGATCTCCGCGTCGTCGGCATCGACCGGGACCCGGCAGCGCTGGAGATCGCGCAGGAGCGCTTCGAGGCGGCGGGCTACGCGGACCGGGTCCATCTCGTACACGCCGTCTACGACCAGATCGGCACAGTGCTCGAACGGCTCGCACCGTCCGGAGTTCGGGGCATCCTGTTCGACCTCGGGGTCTCCTCGCTGCAACTCGACCTTGCAGAACGTGGTTTCGCCTATTCGGTCGACGCGCCGCTCGACATGCGGATGGATCCGACCACCGGGATCTCCGCCGCCGACGTTCTCAACACCTACCAGCCCGGCGATCTGGCCCGGGTACTGCACCGCTACGGCGAGGAACGTTTTGCCAAGAAGATCGCCTACGCCGTCGTGCGGGAGCGTGAACGAGAGCCGTTCCACAACAGCTCTCGCCTGGTCGAACTGCTGTACCGGGAGATTCCGGCGCCAGCCCGCCGGACCGGGGGGCATCCGGCCAAGAGGACTTTTCAGGCCCTGCGCATCGAGGTCAACGACGAGTTGCGGGTACTGGAAGCGGCTATTCCGGCGGCAGTGGACGCGCTGGCCGTCGGCGGCCGGATCGTGGTGATGTCCTATCAATCGTTGGAGGACAAGATCGTGAAGCGGGCGATCGCGCCGTTGACGGTCTCCACCGCGCCGGTCGACCTACCGATCGTCCTACCGGGCCACGAACCGAGACTCAACTGGCTCACTCGCGGATCAGAGACACCGACCGAAACAGAGATCACAGAGAACCCGCGCGCCGCTTCGGCAAGGTTGCGGGCGGCAGAGCGCGTGCGAAAGGCGGCCGGATGACAACCCAGGAAACCGAGCAGATCACGGTACAACCGAGTCGTTCCCCGACGACCAGATCGTCGATGAAAGCGTACGACCGGCGTACCCGACGGCAGCAGATTCTGGCCGGCCGACGGTTGACGGCCACCGGATCTCCGGTCGCGGCGACTCTGAGCCGGTTGCCGTTCGTGGCAGTCATCATCTTGTTGCTGGCCGGTGGAATCGTCGGTGTGCTCTGGCTCAACACCATGTCGGACGCGGCCGGTCTGCGGGGGAGCCAGAGCAAGCTTGCGCAGATGGATCTGGACACCCAGATCGAGGCGGCTCAGAAAGATATCGCCGGCCTGAAGAATCCGGCTCTGCTCGATTCCAAGGCCAGAGCGCTCGGGCTCGTGCCCCCGGGTGATGCGGCGATCATCGTCATCGGCCCAGATCGGAAGGCAACCGTGCTCGGAACACCGACCCCGGTGGGAGAACCGACAGCGCCGGTACAGCCCGCGGCTGCGCCCCCGGCATCCGCTGCGCCAACGGCATCCGCTGCGACAACGGCACCGGTCGTGACAACGGCACCGGTCGTGACAACGGCACCGGTCGGGAAATCGGCGAAGGCCGCTCCGGCCACGCCGGCGGTCCGGCCACCGGCGGCCAAGCCGGCAACCCCGGCGCGGGCAACGGCGGCCCAGAAGACGGCGGTGCAGAAGGCGACGGTGCAGACGACTGCTGGCCACATCAAGGCAGTGCAGCCGGCACCGAAAGCAGCGGCAGGAAAGGTGACAACAGCGAAACCGGCGGCAAAGGCAGTAGGCCAGGCATCGGTCGCCACGACAGCGGTGACTACTACGACGGTAGCCGCCACGACGGTAGCCAAGACGGCCGCGGCGACGCCGGGAACCCACCGATGAGAAACGGACGTCCGGGTGATCCGGAGGACTTCCGAGCGCTTGGTCGGCCGCGGCCGGGATCGTCCCTACGCGGCGAGAAGAACCCGCCTGCAGCCGGACCAGTTGGTCGTCGGGCTTCCCAACCGGCAAGTGACCGGTTCGGAACCGGATCCGATCGCCGAAGCGAGCCCCAAGTCGCCAGTGCGCCGAAATTGCCCGGTGCCTCCGGAAGCACCCGGCGCGGCGTCGCCGAAGTTCCCGCCAGTTCCTCCGCCCGTTCCCAGGGGCGACCGGCCGCGACGATGCGGGGGCAGCAGGTCGGCGCGACCCGGGTGGTCGCTCGGGTCAGCGCTCCGAGCGCAACCGGCCGACCGTCTCGCCGCAACCCCCAACGGCCACCGAAGTCTCACCGGGGCCGTCGGACCAGGCGTGATCGCAGCGCCAGGGTCAACAACCGGCTGCGTAACAGAGGCGCACTCGCCATCGTCCTGAGCCTGCTCGCCGTCGCGCTGATCAAATTGGTGACCATCCAGACGGTCGATGCGAGCGCGCTTTCCACTGCGGGCATCACCCAAGGAGTCCGAAAGCTGGCGTTGTACGCGGAGCGCGGATCTATCGAGGACCGGACGGGAACTGCGCTGGCCTTCTCGGTGCAGGGCCGCGCCATCGCGGCGCGACCGGCGAACTTCGAGAACGACGTCCAGCGCGAGAAGGTGGCCGACATCCTGGTGGCGGCCCTTGGCACCGCGGTCGATCGGACCGTCCTGATGACGAGGATGAAATCGACGTCGAAGTACGTGTATCTGGCACGTGGCGTGATGCCGGCTCTGAGCGAGACGATCATGACCAGGATCGCGTCGGTGCTCAGGGACAAGAAGGCGACCCTCGCGGTGCAGGACCGTCTCGCCAACGCCGTCGCCGCCGAGGTGCAACAGATCCGGAGCTCACCCGACGGCACCCTGGCCGCCGCCGTCGTCGGGACGACCGGCCGGGACGGGCACGGACTCGCCGGAATCGAGTCGAAATTCGACGCCGTTCTGAACGGTAAGAACGGATCGCGGACGCTGCAGGTGGACAGCTCCGGAAACGCGATTCCGAACACCACCACGAGCATCGTTCCGGCCGTCGACGGCACCAGCATCCGGCTCACCCTGGATTCGGACCTGCAGTACAACGTGCAACGCCTTCTCGAGTCCCGGGTGGCGCAGACCCAGGCCAAGCGGGGTTGCGCGATCGTCAAGGGGATCAGCGACGGTCAGATCTACGCGATCGCCTGTACCGAACCGGGTAAGACCGCCGCCCAGATCGGCAATCCAGCGGTCCTGCTGCCGTTCGAGCCTGGCTCGGTGAACAAGGTGGTGACGTTCGCTGCTGCGCTGGAACGCAACATCATCACCCCGGCGACGGTCCTGTCCGTCGACGGCCAGATCTCGATGGGCGGCCGGGAGATCCACGACGCCTGGGTGCACGGGGTGATCCCGATGACGGCGACCGGCATCCTGGCCAAGTCGTCGAACGTCGGAACCCTGATGATCGCGCAGAAGCTCGGGCCGTCGGTGTTCGCCCAGGAACTGGCGAATTTCGGCCTCGGCCGCAAGACCGGGATCGAACTGCCCGGTGAGGCGAGCGGCAGGTACCCGGCCCTGAGCCAATGGTCGGCGACGAGTTTCGCCAATCTCCCGATCGGCCAGGGCGTCAGCATGACCCTGTTACAGCTGGTGGACATGTATCAGGCCATCGGCAACAAGGGGATGCTGGTGGCCCCGACGGTCATCGCCGGGACCACCAAGAACGGCGTCTACACGCCGTCAGCGCCACGGGCCGCCACGCAGGTGATGAAGCCGACGACGGCGAGCGTGCTGCTCGGCATGTTGCGCGCGACCGTGCAGACCGGCGACCTCAACCACCGGGGCACCGGCAAGAACGCCGCCATTCCCGGATACCAGGTGGCCGGCAAGACCGGGACCGCCCAGCAGGTCGACCCCAGGACGAAGGCCTACTCGCAGACGCTGACCACGGCGACGTTCGCCGGGGTGGCGCCGGCCGACAATCCCAAGTACGCCGTCGCGATCATGCTGGACGCACCGAAGAACGGCACTGAAGGCGGGGACGGCGCGGCGCCGTTGTTCCACCAGATCGCGGCTTACGCCCTACGCGCTGCGGATGTGGCACCCTCACCCGCCCCGGCGCCGATCTACGACCTCTACGTGAATCAGGCCGGGTAACCTTTCCCGTCGTGTCCACCTCAACTTCACGCGACTCAGGCGGCCTGCGCCCGACTGTGGTCGCCGGTGTACCGCTGCCGATGGTGGTGCAGGTTGCCGGCGCCAGGACAGCCCATTCCGGCTCAACAGGGTCGGCTTCTTCGGGCCTCGGTTTCGACGCCGTGACGGTGTCCGGTGTCACCCTCCGAGCTCAGTGGACACGTCCGGGTGATCTTTTCGCAGCGCTTCCGGGGGCAAAAGCTCATGGCGCTGATTTCGTGGTCGATGCGCTCGACGCGGGCGCGATCGCCGTCCTGACCGACGCTGCCGGCGTCGAGGCGATGGATGCGGGCGCGAGCGGTGCCGTCGGTCGAGTTCCGGTCCTCGTCGTCGACGACGTCCGATCCGTGCTCGGGGTCGTGGCGTCCACTGTCTACGGCTGTCCCAGCAGCAGGCTGCCGATCATCGGCGTCACCGGAACCTCGGGCAAGACCACGACCGGCTATCTGTTGGAGGCGGCGCTCACCGCCGGCGGGCATCGCACGGGGCTGATCGGAACGGTCGAGACCCGGATCGCCGGGCAGGCGACCACGAGTCTGCTGACCACGCCGGAGGCGCCCGATCTGCAGGCGATGTTCGCGCTGATGCTGGAGCAGGACGTCGATGCCGTCGTGATGGAGGTGTCCTCCCACGCGCTTTCGCTCGGACGGGTGGCCGGGACCTCGTTCGCCGTCGGCGCCTTCATCAACCTCTCGCAGGATCACCGCGACTTCCATCCCGACATGGAGTCCTACTTCAGGGCCAAGGCCCTGCTCTTCGACGGACGGGCGGCCGCCGCGGTGATCGACGTCGACGACGAGTACGGCCGTCGACTGGCGGGCATGCATCCGGCAGCGGTGACCGTTTCCGCAGCTGGGAATCCCGGGGCTGGTTGGTCGGTGACGGGGACCGAGGCAATCGGCGCCGGCGCCCAGCGGTTCACGGTCCGGCGGCCATCGGGATCCGTGCTGACCGTCGAGCTGGCGTTGCCCGGCCGCTTCAATGTCGCCAACGCGGTCGTTGCTCTCGCGTGCATCGATGCGATCGGCGGGGATGTCGAGGTGGCTGCGAGAGCGCTCCGCGAGGTTGCCGTGCCGGGCCGGATGGAGCGGGTTGATGCCGGGCAGGACTTCCTCGTGGTGGTGGACTATGCACACAAGCCTGCCGCCGTGTCCGCCGTGCTCGAGGCGATCTCGGCCGACCTGTCCGGACGGCTCATCGTGGTGATAGGGGCCGGCGGTGACCGGGATGCCGGTAAGCGACCGGTGATGGGAAGCGCCGCTGCCGCTCTCGCCGATCTGCTCGTCGTGACGGACGACAATCCGCGCTCGGAAGCGCCTGCGGGAATTCGGGCCGCAATTCTGCGCGGAGCCCGCGCCGATGTCCGGCGACTGCGCCCGGGATCCGCCGAGGTGCTCGAGATGGAAGACCGTCGGGAAGCGATCCGGACGGCCATCGGTGCCGCTGACTCCGGCGATGTCGTGGTGATCGCAGGCAAGGGTCATGAGCAGGGCCAGGAGATCGGTGGAGTCGTGCACCCGTTCTCCGACCGCGCCGAGGTGCTGGCGGCTCTCCAGGCCCGACAGGCGGCAGATGTGTCGCCGCGGCAGATCGGGCCGGGCGGGGACCGTCGGGCCGGCGAACAGGAGCCTCGATGATTCCCAGAACGGTGGCCGAGATCGCCGTCGCCATCGGGTGCGCGTCCCCGCCCACCGGAGCCCAGAGCACCGTGACGAGCGTCGAGTTCGATACTCGGCAGGTCCGGCCCGGCGCGTTGTTCGTCGCACTGACCGGAGAACGCGTGGACGGCCACGATTTCGTGGCGGCCGCGGCCGCCGCGGGCGCTGTCGCCGTGCTCGGCTCGCGCGACCTGCCTGCCGGCTCGCTGCCGATCTTGCGAATGCCCGACGATACCGCTGTGCTGCAAGCACTCTCGAAGATCGCCGAGGCCAGTGTCGCAGTACTGATCGAGCGCGGACTCACCGTCATCGGGGTGACCGGTTCTGCGGGCAAGACCTCGACCAAGGACCTGATCTCGGCGGTACTTCGAGCCGGTTTCGGACCGGAGCAGGTGGTTGCGCCCCCTGAATCGTTCAACAACCAACTCGGGCATCCGTACACGGTGCTGCGCGCGGACGACCGAACGCGGTTCCTGGTGCTCGAACTGTCCGCTCGTGGGCAGGGCCACATCGCGGAGCTCGCAGCGACAGCACCGCCCCGGATCGGCGCGGTGTTGAACGTCGGTTCGGCTCATCTGGGCGAATTCGGTTCGGTGGCAGCCATTGCGCGGGCCAAGGGCGAATTGGTCGAAGCCCTCCCGACGGCCGCGGCCGGCGGTATCGCCCTGCTCAACGCCGACGACCCGCTGGTTTCGGCGATGTCGAGCCGGACCAGCGCCACCGTGGTGTCGGTCGGTACCGCTGCGCACGCAGTAGTCCGCGCCATCGATGTGCGGACCGATGCTGCTGCCCGCGCTCGGTTCACCCTCGTCACGCCGGAAGGTTCGGCTCCGGTGTCGCTGTCGGTCGTCGGCGCCCACCAGCTGTCCAACGCGCTGATGGCCGCTGCTGTCGGTCGGGCGGTGGGCATGCCGGTCGCGGAGGTGGCGACGGCGCTGAGCAGTTCCGCCGCCTCGTCCAAGTGGCGGATGGAGCTCACCGAGCGCGTCGACGGCGTCACCGTGATCAACGACTCCTACAACGCGAACCCCGAATCGATGAAGGCCGCACTGCAGGCGCTGGCCGTCATCGGGGAGCACCGGCGCACCTGGGCGGTCCTGGGCGAGATGGCCGAACTCGGCGAGCTCGCCCGCGCATCGCACGACGAGATCGGTCGGCTGGTGGTTCGGCTCGGGGTCGATCGCCTCGTCGTGGTCGGCCAGGCGGCCAGGGCTCTGCACCTCGGCGCCCACCTCGAAGGCTCATGGGGCGGTGAGAGCGAGATCGTCGCGGATGTGACCGAGGCGGTCAAGGTGCTCGAGCGCGAACTGGAGCCCGGTGATGTGGTGCTGGTGAAAGCATCGCGCTCGGTGGGGTTGGATCGAGTGGCGACCGCCTTGCTGGAACGTGGCGACACGAGAGATCGTGGACCTGCTCCTGGGCGTGTGGAGCGAGCGCCCGGTGAGCCGCCGAGCGAATCCACCGGGAGCGAACCGATCAACGAGCAGGAGCGAAGTTGAAGTCGATCATGATCGCGGCCCTGGTCGGGCTGGTGGTCTCGATCCTGTTGACCCACTACCTGATCAAGATCTTCTCGAGGCAGGGTTTCGGCCAGGAGATTCGCGACGACGGCCCGCAGACGCACCTGAAGAAGCGGGGTACGCCGACGATGGGCGGCACTGCGAGCATCATCGCCATGTGGGCCGGATATCTGGTCGCGATCGCCGTCCAGCTGCTCGGCGGTGACGGCGGCCCGACCGCCTCCGGGTGGCTGCTGCTCTACCTGACCACCGGAC
>JBPCPG010000223.1:0-7936 GCA_050999445.1 Nakamurella sp.
GGGTACCTCCCCGGCGAGGTCACGCTTTTCCTTGCACTTCACGCGGGAGCCGTTGTGGGTTTTGGTGTCGGCCATCAGCCTTTTCCTTCCTCCCGGCCGCCGGCGGCAGTACCGCTGGTCGGACGTATGACCGGGAGATCGTCCCGGAACCGTGGCCCACCGTACCCGCAGATCACCTCTGGCCAGGGAACCCCGGTGCTCGATGCGTGCGGGTCGCAACCCGAACACCTCGCCCGCCCCCCGAGCCTGTCCCCACGTTCGCGGCCGTTGGCACCCCGCAGGAGCGTTTCCCGGGAAGGCGATGAAAGAATCGACAGCATGACGTACACAGCTTCCGACGCCCGATACGAACGCCAGCCCTACCGTCGGGTCGGCCGCAGCGGCCTACACCTGCCCAGTGTCTCGCTGGGTCTCTGGCAGAATTTCGGTGACACCTCACCGTTCGATACCCAGCGTGACATCTTGCGCAGGGCCTTCGATCTCGGCGTCAACCACTTCGATCTGGCGAATAACTACGGCCCGCCGTACGGATCGGCCGAGACGAATTTCGGACGTCACTTCAGGGACGACTTCCGTCCTCACCGGGATGAATTGGTGATCTCCACCAAGGCGGGCTACGACATGTGGCCGGGGCCTTACGGCGACCACGGATCGCGCAAGTACCTGTTGGCCTCGTTGGACCAGTCACTGGCGCGGATGGGCCTGGACTATGTCGACATCTTCTATTCCCATCGCGCGGACCCCGACACTCCGCTCGAGGAGACCATGGGTGCCCTCGACACAGCGGTTCGATCGGGCCGCGCTCTGTACGCCGGAATCTCGTCGTACTCGCCGGACCGGACCCGGCAGGCGGCGGCCATCCTCGCCGAAATGGGAACGCCGCTGTTGATCCACCAACCGTCCTATTCGATGCTCAACCGCTGGATCGAGGATGGTCTGTTGGAAACGCTGGGTGAGGTCGGTGTGGGCTGCATCGCGTTCTCACCGCTGGCGCAGGGCATGCTCACCAGCCGCTACCTCGGTGGCGTGCCGGAGGGTTCCCGGGCCTCCCGGTCCGGCTCGCTCTCCCGGGATCTGCTGACCGAGACGGCGCTGCACCACATCACGGCGCTCGCCGACCTGGCCGCAGGACGCGGACAAAGTCTGGCTCAGATGGCCCTGGCCTGGGCTTTGCGCGACGACCGGGTGACCTCTGTACTCATCGGCGCATCTTCGGTCGAGCAGTTGGAGGACAACGTCAAAGCCGTCGATGGCGCCTCGTTCACCGACGAGGAGCTGGCGCTGATCAACGGGCATGCTGTCGATTCCGGAATCGACCTGTGGCGCCCCTCGCGAAGCGTCTGAACTCCACCCGCGAAGCGTTCGAGCCCGAATCGGCGGCCGATTGCCTGGGTCGCCGACGGGCGCCCCGGACCGCGCCTCCGTCAGACCGGGCGCTCGTCCGGCCCGGCTGGCTTCGTCGGGCCGTCCGCGGGCCGATCGGCTCCGTCGTCGGTCCCATCGGTCACCGGGAGGGCTGTGTCCTGAGCGTCGGGAGCACTCCCGCCGGCACCCTCCTCGAGAGCGCCGGTGTCGATCTCCTCTAGTCCCGCCAGCAGGTCCGAGAACTGACGATCGCGGTCGACGAAGCCCTTCGGGTCGTCCAGGTCCGCACTCGAGGGCAGCAGGTCGGGATGGGACCACAGGGCGTCCCGGCCCTCGATGCCGCGTGAATCCTCCAGGGCGCGCCACAGGTCCGCCGCGGCGCGCAGGCGCCGTGGACGCATTTCCAATCCGATCAGGGTGGCGAAGGTCTGCTCGGCCGGACCACCGGTCGCCCGTCGCCGGCGCAGCGTCTCCTGCAGCGCTGCGGCGCCGGGGAGGCGCTCACCGACGGCGTCGGCAACGACTGTGTCGACCCAGCCCTCGACCAGCGCCAACAGGGTTTCCAAGCCGGCCAGGGCAGCTTGCTGCCCTTCGGTCACCTTGGGCTCGAACATGCCCTGGCCCAGGGCCGCCTGGATGCTGGCCGGGTTGGACATGTCCATGTTCGCTGCGAGATCCTCCACGGCCGAGAAGTCGACCGAGATCGCGCCGGCGAAGTTGGCGATCAGTACCAGCACCCGCTTCTTGAGCCACGGCACACCGGCGTAGAGCCGATGGTGCGCCGCCTCTCGGGCCGCCAGATAGAGGAGCACCTGGTCCTCCGGTTGATCCAGGCCTTTGCCGAACTCCGAGATGGCCAGTGGAAGCAGGGCTGCCGTGCCTTCGGGCCCCAGCGGAAGCCCGATGTCCGATGAGGTGAGGACCTCGACCGCGAGTTGCCCGAGGGCCTGCCCGAGCTGCGAGCCGAAAGCCATGCCGCCCATCGAGCCCATCATCGCCAGCAGTGGTCCGGCCTGTTCCTTGGCACCTTCGGGGAGGTTCTCGAGCCAGGCGGAGGAAACCCGATCCGCGATCGGGGAGCACAGCTGCTCCCACATCGGCATGGTGGCCTCGATCCACTGCTTCGGCGTCCAGGCAGTCGACGTCCGCACTCCGGCGGGTAGGGAAGTTGCCCCGTCCAACCAGATCTCGGCCAGGGACACAGCCTCGCCGACCTGCTTGACGTCGACCGAGGACGCCGGGTGGGAGGCAGGCACCTGGGAGGTGGCCAACTGCTTGGCGAGGTCGTAGTTGACCGGCCCCGAGTTCGGGGTTGCGTTGGACATCATCTGACCGAGTTGCGACAACATCGATCCGATCTGACCGAGATCGAAACCACTCGGCAGTCCTTCGGGCTGGGTCCCGTGATCACCATCGTCATCGCCGGAGTTCGAGAAGCCGAAGGGCAAGTTGCTCATGCCCACCACGTTACTCATCGGGCGCATACCGATGGTGAACCGGGAGCGACTTCTCCCTGAGCGAAATCCGGCGGCGGGCGAGCAGTTCCGAAGCCGGCCGCCGAGCCTCTACTGTGCAGGACATGTCCTGGTTCTCGACGCTGTCCGTCCGGGCACGAACTATCATCGTCGGTTCGACGGTCAGCGCAGTTCTCGTTGGAATCGGTGCGGCAGTGCCGATTCCGTACGTCGCCCTCGGTCCCGGCCCGACCTACAACACGTTGGGCAGCGTCGAGAATTCAGCGGTGATCAGTTTCAGTGGCGATGCACCGGCTTCGGTCAAGGAGGTGAGCCGCTCCGGCCACCTGAACATGACGACGGTCTCGGTCTTCGACGGTCTCGGAATGTTCGAGGCGCTGTCGATGTGGGCCTCCGGTAACTACGCGCTGGTGCCGCGCGCCGAGGTGTACCCGCCGAACAAGACGATCGACCAAGTGAATCAACAGAACACGAAGGACTTCCAGGACTCCCAGTCGGCCGCCGAAATAGCGGCACTGCGCTATCTGCACTACCCGAACGTGGTGTTCGTCGGCACCATCGCCGCCGATTCGCCGAGCTATGACGTACTCCAGCCACAGGACCAGATAGTCGCCGTCGACGGCACCAGGGTGACTGACTTCAGCTCCCTGCAGGCGGCATTGAAAAACACTTCGCCTGGTCAGGTGGCGGCCGTCACCGTGTTGCGCGGAACCAAGAGCGTCGCTGTGAAGGTGAAGCTGGCAGCCAATGCCAAGGTCGGCAACCAGGGCTTCCTGGGCATCGGGGCGGTGCCGCGGCCGAAGGCGCCGTTCACCATCTCCATCTCGTTGGCCAACATCGGCGGCCCGTCGGCCGGTCTGATGTTCACTCTGGCCATCATCGACAAACTGACCCCGGGGGATCTGACGGCCGGTCGCTACATTGCCGGAACCGGAACCATGGAGACCGACGATGACAAGGGCACCGTCGGCATCATCGGCGGGATCCTGCTCAAGATGATCGCCGCCCGCAATGCCGGCGCGACAGTCTTCCTGGTGCCGGCCGGCAATTGCACGGAGGCTCTGACCAGGGTGCCGGCCGGGCTTCGGCTGGTGAAGGTGGCCACTCTGGACGACGGGGTCGCCGCACTCAAGACGCTGGCCGCCGGCGGCACCCCACCATCTTGCTGACCGGGTGCTCAGTCCTGGAAGGTCGCCCGCAGCGCGCGCAGTAGGTTCGGCGCCAGATCGGCTCCTCGAAGCGGGGTGGCGTCCTCCTTGCCCCGCACCCGGAGCAGGCAGGCGCCCCCGGTCTGGGCGTCGCGGAGCACTCCGGCCGCCAATCGAGCCTCGGCCCGGTCCGGGTGGGCCGCGGCCTGCGCCGCGGTGATCTCGACGTCGTTGTCGACATGGTCGCTCCGGTCGCTGTCCTCGTTCCGGGCCGACGGATCGACGGCCGACGGCGGAAGCACGACGATCTCCTGGACCAGCACACAGCCGGCGACCTCGGCCGGCCATGCGATCTGCGACAGGGAATCGGACAGGTCACCCACCGGCAGCACATCCTGCGCGACGGGTGTGAAGACCCCGGAGCCGGTCAGGGTCTCGTCCAGCCCGGGTTGGGCGGCGAGCAGCTCCGCCGTGCGCACCAGTGCGAACATCTGTGGAGCCACATCCCAGCCGGCGGTCGCGACGAATTCCTCCACTTCGGCGACCGCGGCTGCCAGTTCCGGATCTTCCCACCAGTAGGGGGCCGGGGTGCCGGGAGCCAAGGCTGCCGGTTCGATTTCGGGAGTGGGGGAGGGCTGCGAATCGGAAGACGTCACATCTTGATCTTTCCATCCGCGACTCGTCGGCGTCGCTCCGGCGGTGACGAACGGGGAACCTACGACCGCCGCCTACAGTTGTTCCATCACGCTGTGTTCCACCGCGCTCTGTTCCACCGAACCTGCGGGCACCGTTGCACCGTAGAAGTCAAGTGACCAAGAGCGCTCCGGTCGAAGTCCACGAGTACCAACGCAAGGAGCCCAGCAGTGGCCATGAGGCCCCCGATCGGCATGCCCACCATGACGAAGCGATCCAAGAGAGTTCTGATCACGCTGGTAGCGCTGGTGGTGCTGGCGATCCTGTGGTTCCAGTTCGTCGGCGTGTACGTCGACTGGCTGTGGTTCGGCGAGGTCGGATACCGGCAGGTCTGGTCCACCCAGGTGCTCAGCCGTCTCGTGCTGTTCCTGATCGGCGGCATCGGTGGCGGCGGGGTGGTCTTCCTCTCCCTTTTCCTGGCCTACCGCTCCCGGCCGGTCTTCGTGCCATCGGGGGAGGTGGATCCGCTGAGCCCCTATCGAACGGTCGTCAGCTCCCGGCCGAAGACGTTCATCTTCGCCATCTCGATCCTCGTCGGCCTGATCTGCGCTTTCTCTGCTCAGGGTGAATGGCAGACGGTTCAGCTGTGGCTCCATGCCCAACCCTTCGGACAGGTTGACCCGCAGTTCGGACACGACGTCGGCTTCTACGTCTTCACGCTGCCGTTCCTGCAGTTGGTTCTCGGCTGGTTGTTCGCCATCGCCGCCCTGAGCTTCTTCGCCGTTCTGGCCACCCAGTATCTCTACGGCGGCCTCCGCGTATCGGGACCTGGCCGCCGGATCACGTCGCAGGCCACGCTGCAGCTCTCGCTCCTGATCGGCATTTTCGTGCTGATCAAGGCGGTGCAGTACTGGTTCGACCGCTACGCGCTCCTGTTCTCCAACCGAGGTGTGTCGTTCACGGGTGCGTCGTACACCGACGTCAATGCGGTGCTCCCGGCAAAGATAATCCTGATGGTGATCGCGACCATCTGCGCGGTGGGTTTCATCGTCGGGGCGTTCCTGCGGTCGGTGAAGCTGCCGGCTGTCGCCTTGGCGTTGCTGGTGCTCTCCAGCGTGCTGATCGGTGGCGTGTGGCCGCTGGTTCTGCAACAGGTCGTGGTGAACCCGAACGGCATTTCGAAGGAACCGCCGTACATCCAGCGCAACCTCGATGCGACCAGATCCGCGTACGACATCGGGCCTGATGTCGTCAGTTACAAGTCCTACCCAGGTGTGCTGGACGTGCCCGCCTCCGATGTCGTGGACGACAAGGACACGGTTCCCAACGCACGGCTGCTCGACCCGAATGTGCTTTCTCCGACCTTCACGCAGCAGCAGCAGCTGCGTAACTGGTACGGCTTCCCCGACCAGCTGTCCGTCGATCGCTACACGATCAACGGCAAGACCCAGGACTACGTGGTCGCCGCGCGTGAACTCGATGAGGGGGGTCTGTCGGGCGATCAGACCAACTGGATCAACAAGCACATGGTCTACACGCACGGCGACGGATTCATCGCCGCGCCGGCCAACAAGCTGGCCAACGGGTATCCGGCCTATCAGGTGGCCGACATTTCCGGTCAGGGCGACATCAAGGTGGCCCAGACCAGAATCTACTTCGGGAAGCTGACCACCGACTACTCCATCGTGGGGGTGGACAACGGCAGTCAACCGCGGGAGAAGGACACCAATGATCATCCGTACGCCTACACGGGCTCGGCAGGTGTTCACATCGGCAACCTGTTCCAGCGGCTGGTCTTCGCCACGAATTACACGGATGCCAATTTCCTGTTCTCGTCCGAGGTCAACGGTAATTCGAAGATCCTCTACAACCGCGATCCGCGGACCAGGGTGCAGAAGGTGGCGCCGTTCCTGACCACCGACACGAACCCCTATCCGGCCGTGGTTGATGGCCGGATCGTGTGGATCGTGGACGCTTACACCACCGCCGAGAACTATCCATATTCGAAGAACGTTTCGCTGGCCGATGCAACCAACAATTCTCTCGACGCGGTCGGCGCGGCCGGGCAGGCCAACACCCAGGTTTCGTACATCCGGAACTCCGTCAAGGCGACGGTCGACGCCTACAACGGCACCGTCAATCTCTACTCGGTCAACGATCAGAAGCTGGACCCGGTGCTGAAGGCTTGGGAGGGCATCTTCCCGAAGTTGATCAAGCCGACCAGTGCAATCTCGCCGGACCTGCGGGCCCACTTCAAGTACCCGCAGGATCTGTTCGAGGTGCAAAGGTCGCTGCTGGTCAAATACAACGTGCAGAATCCCGTCGACTTCTTCAACAACTCCGGCTTCTGGAAGGTCCCTGGCGATCCCACCTCCACCGCGGACTCGACCCTTTCCCAGCCGCCGTACTACCTCCAGGTCAAGATGCCCGGCGAGGCCAAGTCGCATTTCGATCTGACCAGCGTGCTGACCGGGTTCTCCCGGGAATTCATGGCTGCCTATGTATCCGCGTCCTCGGATCCGGCAACGTACGGAAAGATCACCGTGTTGACCCTGCCCACGGCCACGCAGACACCGGGGCCGGCCCAGGTCCAGACCCTGTTCCGCACCACCCAGGAGATCAGCAGCCTGGTCACGCTGTCCACGCAGACCGGGGGGTCGCGGGTCATCTTCGGAAACCTGCTGACGCTGCCGGTGGATCAGGGCCTGCTGTACGTCGAGCCCTTTTACATCCAGGGTCAGTCGTCGACCTCGTCGTATCCGCAACTCAGCAGGGTGCTGGTGTGGTACGACGGCAAGGTTGGCGTGGGGGAGAGCCTGACCGCCGCGCTGGAGAAGGCGGCTCCGGTGACGACGCCGGCAACCGGCAGCGCCGGGGGTTCGTCCACCCCGGCGACTTCTGGAACCAACGCGGCCGGCGGAAGCCCGCTCACGTTGCCGACTTCTACGACGGCGGTCGGTCTGCCGTCCAACGCAGGACAGGCGCTCACCCAACTCGACGCCGCCTACCGCGCGCTGGCTGCGGCGCGATCAACCGGGGATCTGGGGAAGATCGGCGTCGCAAGCCAGGCCCTGGACGATGCGGTGAGCAACTACCTCAGGGTGGCCGGCACTGCGCTGACGACGCCGCGCGGGACCCCGGCACCCACCCCCAGCTCGGCAGGTGGTTGAGGCAAGAACTGTTCTGCTCCAGCCGATTTGGCTTGCACGCCACAGCTTGCTACAGTGGTGTTACCGCCAACGCGGGGTGGAGCAGCTCGGTAGCTCGCTGGGCTCATAACCCAGAGGTCACAGGTTCGAATCCTGTCCCCGCTAC
>JBPCPG010000277.1:0-5724 GCA_050999445.1 Nakamurella sp.
TCGCTTTCTTGCCGATGGCCGCCGGCCCATCGAGAACGAGCGAAGCAGGGCCGTCGCCGACGTCGTTCACGAACCGCTTGACGGCACCCAGCTCGTATTTGCGGCCGACGATCGCCCTCTGGGGAGCCAGCACCGCGTTCCCCGTGGCGCTCAGGCCATCGACTCCGGCAGCCCGCTGCTGTGGGCTCGACGCTAACCAACGCTCGTCCCGCTCGACCTCGTGCAGGGGCCGACCGCGGATTCCGGTCAGCGGTCGCCGGTGGCCGGAACGACGAGTCCGGATTCGTAGGCGGCGACCACCGCCTGGGTCCGATCACGCAGGCCCAGTTTGGCCAGCACCCGGCTGACGTGGGTCTTGACGGTTTCCTCGCTGACGTACAGCCGGGCCGCGACCTCCGGGTTGGACAACCCCTGGGCAAGCAGACGCAGGACCTGAGTCTCTCGCGGAGTCAGGGCGGCCACCCCTGCCGCCTGGACTACGTCCGGCCGCGGTCGAAGCCGGGCGAACTCGCCGATCAGGCGGCGGGTGATCGCTGGTGCCAACAATGCGCCGCCGCCCGCGATCACCCGGACCGCTTCGAAAAGCGATTCGGCGGTGACATCCTTCAGCAAAAATCCGCTCGCCCTGGCGCGCAGTGCGTCGTAGACATACTCGTCCAGTTCGAAGGTGGTCAGGATCAGCACCCGTGGCCGCTCGACCCCGGCCAGCTGCCGGGTCGCCTCGATCCCGTCCACGACGGGCATACGGATGTCCATCAACACCAGGTCCGGGCCCAGCTCGCGGCAGATCCGCACCGCCTTCGCGCCGTCCGCAGCCCTCCCGACCACCTCGAAGTCCGGTTGGGTGTCGAGCAGCCCTGCGAAGCCGTCGCGGACGATCTGGTGATCGTCGGCGACCACAATCCGAATCGTAGTCATCGGGCCCCCTGGGTCGGCAGAACGGATTCGCCCAGGAGCCCACCGCCGGTGGCGGCTCCGGTGGTCAGCACGCCGCCCACGGCAACCGCCCGCTCGCGCATCCCCAGGAGACCTGTCTGCCGACGTCCGGGCTTTCCGAAGGTCCAGGACCGTTGTCCCGGACCCGAACACGAACCGTGTCCGGACCGTAGTGCAGTTCCACGTCGACAGCCGATGCGGGCGCGTGACGCCGGACATTGGTCAACGCCTCCTGGACGATTCGATACACGGCCAGTTCGACGCCGGGATCAAGTGGCTGTGGGATCCCGCGCAGGATCATCCGAGCCCCGATTCCCGACACCGATCTTGCCTCGTCCAGCAGCTCGTTGAGCTGGCCGAGGCCGGGCTGCGGTTGCCGGACCGGCACCTGCGACCCGATGTCCTCCCGCAACACCCCGAGCAGCCGGCGCATCTCGGTCAGGGCCGACCGCGCTGTCCCCGCGATGGCCGACAACCGTTGAGCACCGACCGCCGGCAGGTCGGCCGTGGTCAATCGAGCCGATTCGGCCTCCACTACCACCACCGAGATGTGATGGGCGACCACGTCGTGCACTTCTCGGGCAATGCGTGCCCGCTCCCCCCGAGCGACGTGCTCGAGCAGTGTGCCGTCGATCTGCCGCCGGTCCGCCTGCTGCGCTGCTGACCACAACCGGGCCCGCCGGGCGGCACCTGCCCAACCGGCGAACGGGGCCGTCGCGGCCAGCAACACCAGCAGGATCCGCGCCCGGCCGTCGACCGGATCAACAACTGCCAACGCAACGGACAGGGCAGCCAACGCAGCTGGCAGCAGTTGATACCCATTGCGGCCCAACCGGTACAGCCCTACCACCTGCGCTAGAATGCCCGCTGCGGTCGGTGCGGCGAACGGCACGATCGATAGCAGTCCGGCCAGGAACGCAACGGTCACCGACGGCCAAGGCCGCAACCCGGCCAACGGCAGGGTGGTACCCAGCACCAACAGCGCCAGGACCAGACAGAACTGCCAGGATTTTTCGGCATCGGCGGCGCGCGTCACTGCTTCGATCACCGCAGCGACCCCGAGAATGCCCGCGATCAGCCATCGGGTTCGGTCTGCGGCCGGCCACCGGAAGACATCGAGCCGCCGGCGCTGCCCTGCCGCGCCCGTCCATGCAGGTCATTGTGACGCCCGTCCGACGAATGGGCGTCCCCCGCGTCAGCGATGCACCTGTCGCCGACCACCCAGGTCCGCCGGCCGGCCAAGGATCGCTCCCAGGGGTGACGACCGCAAGCTCGGCGGTGCCTAGCCTTCATCCATGGCATCCAGCATCGTCGTCAATGGCTTGCACAAACGGTTCGGTCGGACCCTGGCCCTCGACGGGCTGTCCTTTGCGGTCGAACCGGGCGACATCACCGGGTTCGTCGGGCCGAACGGCTCCGGCAAGACGACCACCATGCGGGTAATTCTCGGGCTCGATTCGGTCGACCAGTGGCATGCTCTGGTTGGCGGGCAGCCCTACCGGACGCTGCGCCGGCCGCTGGAGCATCTCGGTTCACTACTCGACGCGAGTGCGCTGCAGCCGAGTCGGAGTGGCCGCAACCACCTGCTGTGGCTGGCCCAGACCCAAGGACTCGGCGCTCGCCGGGTCGACGAGGTGATCGAGCAGGCCGGATTACAGTCCGCTGCGCGCCGCAGGGCCGGCGGCTACTCACTGGGGATGCGACAACGGCTGGGCATCGCCGCCGCAATGCTCGGTGACCCACCCGCACTGATGCTCGACGAGCCGTTCAACGGGCTCGACCCCGAAGGCATCGTCTGGATCCGCGGCTTCCTGCGAACCCTTGCCGACCAGGGCCCGGGCGGTGCTGATCTCCAGCCATCTGATGAGCGAACTACAGGACACCGCCAGCCGCCTGGTGGTGATCGGCCGCGGCCGACTGGTGGCCGACACCGATGTGGTGGAGTTGATCGCCGCGGCGTCCGGGGAACGGGTGACTGTCCGGACCACCGCCCGGACGGACGCGATGAGTGTGTTGGCGACCGCCGGAGCGACGGTCGCGGTCACCGACTCCGACTCGATCACCGTGTCCGGCTGCGCTCCCGAGCGAATCGTCAACCTCCTGTCCGCAGCGTCGTTGCCGTTCTCCGAAGTGTCCGCCCACCGTGCAAGCCTCGAAGAGGCGTACATGGAGCTCACCCGCGAGACCGTCGAATTCCGTTCCGCCGCCGGCCAGAACCTGGAGTCCCGATGAAGAGGTTGCGTCCGTTCGCTCAACTGCTCCTGGCGGAGTGGACGAAATTCCGAACCGTGAAAGGTTGGCTGATCACGACTTTCGCCGCCGCGCTGGTCACGGTGCTGCTGGGCCTGACCACCTCGGCAGGACTGCACGGACCGTGCGGGGACTCGGCAGCCGCCGACTGCGGTCCGCGGCAGGTGGTCGGCCCCGACGGCACCAGGGTCACCGACGATTCTCCTTCGCCCATCGGGGATTGTCCGGCGACGGCAGCATCACGGTGCGGATCGCGTCGTTCATCGGTGTGCTCCCCAGGTTGGACGGCGGCCCGCCGGACGGCGCCGGATCGCACCCAGGCCTGCCCCCATGGGCCAAGGCCGGCGTGATCATCAAACAGAGCTCAGCGGCCGGCTCGTCGTATGCCGCCGTCACGATCACCGGTGCGCACGGCGTGCGGATGCAGTACGAATACACCCACGACGCCGCCGGTGGGAACGCTCGAGCCCGGGAAGCCACCTGGCTGAGGCTGACCAGAACCGGAGGTGCTGTCACCGGCGAGTACTCCTCCGACGGGGTGACTTGGATGGTGATCGGGACGGTCCACCCGGCCTCGATGGCGGGCACCGTACAGCTCGGTCTGTTCGTCGCCTCCCCGTACTACGAGCTCACTGATCAGAGCTTCGGTGGCTCGAATTCGAAGGGCGGTCCGTCCGCTGCCACCGCGACCGTCGACCTCACCGCGTCCACTGGATCGGCTACCGGCGATTGGCAGTCGAGCAAGCTGGGCAGCGGCGCGGGGCTGACGCCCGCTGGCGCGTCGATCATCCAGCGCGGCAACAACTTCACCATCACCGGGGCGGGAGACATCGCCCCGGTGGTGGCCGGGCCGGGTGGCAACACGATCGAACGAGGATTGGTCGGTAGCTTCGCCGGATTGCTCCTGATCGTCGTCATCGCCACCATGTTGGTCACTACCGAGTACCGGCGGGGACTGATCTGGACCAGCCTGCTGGCCACCCCGCGGCGCGAGCGACTGCTGGCGGCGAAGGTGGTGGTGCTCGGCGTTGTCGGCTTTGTCACCGGTCTGGTTGCGGCCCTGATCACCGTTGTGCTGGTTGCCGCAATCCAACGTAGCAATGGGGTGTCGGGGGTCGCGGTCAGCGGTCTGACGCAGGCGCGAGTGCTGGTCGGGACCGGCGCCTTGTTCGCGGTTGCAGCAGTACTGGCCATGACCGTCGGCGTCGTCTTCCGGCGCAGTACGGCGGCGGTCGTGGTCGTGGTGGTGATGGTCGTAGTGCCGTATCTATTGGCCGTGGCATCCGTGGCATCCGTGGCATCCGTGGCATCCGTGGTACCGGCGGCGACAGGGCAATGGCTGCTTAGCCTCGATCTTTCTTGCGATGACGGACCCTCCCTCTACCCGATAATTTTCCTGTTTTCGCGGGGCATTTCGGTCGTCGGGTTGGTTGAACAGCCCGTTGGTCACCTGGGTGGTGCCGGATTCCACGTTCCGGTAGGGCTTCCTGTTGCTGGTCTGATGGGGTTGGGGTTGGGGCTGGTTAGGTTGGTTGCTGGAGCGCGTGGAGCCGGGCCAGGCCGGTGGTGAAAAGGTGCCGATGTGGTGCGTGACCGGACAGGTGCAGCCAGACGCGGCGAGATCGGCGGGCGATGGTCCCGGCGACTGAGAACAGCCGTAGCCGTAGCCGTTTGGGTTCCCACGGGCGCGCATCGGTGCCGGTCAGAGCCAGCATCTCCCATCCTCGTGGTCAGCTCGGTCGCCAGCTGGACGACGGCGATCCAGATTCGGTTCTGCGCAAAGTCCTTTAGCGGCAGGTTGCGCATGCCGGTGTCTTCGGCGTTTCGGATCCGGTCCTCGCAGCGGGCCCGACGCCGGTGCCGTAGTTCCAGATCCGCCAGCTGACCTTGGGTGCTGTTGGTGACAAACGCGGTCAGGTGAGTTCCCGTCGATGTTGGTGAACCGCAGCTGCGCACCTGGGTGCGGCCGTTCGGCTCGGATGAGCACCCGCATCCCCGGCGGCCAAGTCTTCAGGTTGAGCATCCCGGTGAGCTCTGCTACCCACGCCCCGTCGCGGACCTTGCGGTCGGCGTCATACGCCGAAGTCCACGCAGCTTTCGGCAACTGGTTGATCTTTGTGGCCATCTCATCGGTCAAAGTGAACCCGATCGAATATGACAGCCCCTGCCCCGACAGCCACTTCAGGAAGTCGTGGGTGCCGCCGCCACCATCGGTGCGGATCAACACCTTCTTACCCGTCCGGCCGCCGCGGTGGTGAAACGGCAGCTGCCGCAAAGCGTCTTTGGTGACCTGGATGTGGTCGGCGGCGGTGTTGGATCCGGCGTTGCCTTTGCGGAGCATCATCGACAGCAGCTCACCGGTGCCCTCCTGGCCGTGATCCACCCACGACCCCAAAGGGTGAAAGCCGAAGCCCCGCTTGAACGTCGGCGCAGCCTGCTCCTTCTCGCTGTGCGCGGTGACCCAGCGTCGCATCCAAGTCGATGATCAGCGGCGCCTTCGCGCTGGCGTCGTGGTCGGGGGCGTGCTCACCAGCCAAC
>JBPCPG010000135.1:0-3500 GCA_050999445.1 Nakamurella sp.
ACCAGGCCAGGGTCGATTCGCTCGACACCGGCTGGAGCCCTCCCGATCGCGACCCGGGCATCGACGTCCCGACCGAGGCGGAGCAGCTCGAAGGTGACAGCCTGGATGAACGACTGGCGATGGAGGTACCTGAAGTCGGACTGGATCCCGAGGAGGGTTTCCTTGACACCGCCGTCGACGAGGTGGGAAACCTGCGGTCCGGTCGGTTGGTGGCGACCGATGATTCGGACGGCATTCTCGCCGGCGAGGACGTGGGCATCGACGGTGCTGCGGCCTCCGCGGAAGAGGCCGCCGTCCACGTCCTTCCGGACGCCTGAGGTGACGCCGGGGCCGGTGGAATCGTCGAAGCGACTCGATCGCTCGGGCGGCCCCGGTAGCCGGATCGGAACGTTGGCGCAGCGCGTTCCGGCGCAGGCGCAGCAGGCGGTCGCCGACGTGGTGCGGATCCTGGCCGCTGTCGTGGGTCGCCTGCGCACCCCGTTGCTGGTGGTGCTGTTGCTACCGGTGATTCTGGGTGTGCTCCTGATCGCGGTTTCGGCCATTCGCGGTGGAGCAGACCTGCCGATCGCGTGCCTGCTGGCCCTGCTGGCCGTCGTTCCCAGTGGTTGGTTGGCCATCCGGCGCCGTCAGCTGCTGGTCGCCCTGCAACCGCCGGAGCAGGCAGGCTCGGAGATCTACGCGATCTTCAGCGCGCCGCAGGTGCTGGCGACGGTCAAGGCGAACCTCATCGAGGTCGCGGCCCGCAGCGGTGGGCTCGGGTTTCGCGGTCTAGGGCGCTCGGTGTGGAAGGGCGTGCGAATCACGAACGAGATGCGCGGCCGGGCGGTCGACTCGCCGCGGCTGGCGCCTTTCCTTCCGGGTCGGCTGCGCGGGTTGGTCCTGCTGGCCGGCTCGTGCGTGCTCGCCACCGTCGTACTCGGCGGATTTCTGGTGCTCAAAGTTCTCGCCACGGCGGTCGGGCTCGGGTGAGTGGAAGCGGCGGCCGGGGTCAGCAGTGGCCTTCGTGACCGGGGTCAGCAGTGGTATTCACCGCCGACCAGCAGTTCTGCGATGCCGTCGAGCACTTTTTCGTCGCCGGCGTAGGTTCCGGTCGGCCGCGGCCAGTGGATCACGACGTCGGTGAAACCCAGGCCCTGCGCCCGGCCGGCGGCGGCAGTGAACGCAGCCACACTGGAGAACGAATAGCCGGGCACTGCGTCCATCGACAGATAGGTCCTGCGGTCCACACCGCGGTCCACACCTTCCCGGTCGCGGCACCGGACCGACTCCTGGAAGATTCGCACCAGGTACGTCAGGCGATCCCACCACTGATCCGCCCCATCGACACCCTCCGGTCCGGTAGTGGCCCAACCGTCGTAGGCACTTGCCAACCGCACCGATCGCGGGCCGTTGCCCGCGACGACCAGCCGAACCCGATCCCGGGAACCGGAGGGATGCATCCGGGCTCGATCGGCGACGAAATAGTCACCCCGCCAACTGGTTTCGGGCTGGGTGAGGAGCAGATCCGTCAGCGTGACGAACTCAGTGAGCCGGTCCACCCGATTCTTCGGCGCCAGCACCGGCCGGCCCAGCACTGCGGCGTCCCAGCCGAGCCCACCGGCCCCGATGGCGGCCACGATGCGCCCCTTGCCGAAGTCGTCGAGTTCGCCGCCGGCGATGTCGTCGAGCGACATCAGATCCTTGGCGTGGGTGACCGGGTGCCGAAAGTTGGGGGACGTGACCCAGGTGCCCAACCGAAGGTGCGACGTGGCGGCAGCCGCGGTCGCCAGGGTCGGGACCGTCGAGTACCACGGTTCGTCGGCCAGGTCGCGCCACGCCAGATGGTCGTAGGTCCAGCCGTGGGCGAAGCCGCGGGTTTCCAGGGACTTCCAGCGCCGCCGGGTTTCCACGGCCGAGAACTGGGGGAGGATGACGACGCCGACCCGCATGACTGGCCAACCTACCGTGCCGCCTCCTCCACCGTTGTCGTAGTTCTGCGGAATGCTGCTCGGGTCGTGGTACTGCTCCGGTCGTGATACTGCTGGAGGTACGAAGCAGTTCCAGCCGAAGTCAGCAGGTCCTTCGACAGCTGACCCAAGAAGGAGTTCACAGATGACGGCAGTACCCACTGTTCGACTCAACAACGGCGTGTCCATCCCGCAGCTGGGATTCGGTGTCTTCCAGATCAAGCCGGCTGAAACGGTGGAAGCGGTTCGCAACGCCCTCCGGGTGGGCTACCGCCACATCGACACGGCGCAGATGTACGGCAACGAGAAGGAGGTCGGCCAGGCGCTTGCCGAGTCCGACCTCGAGCCTGCAGACGTGTTCGTCACCAGCAAGCTGAACAACAACCAGCTCGGCTACGACGACGCGCTGACCGCGTTCGGGAAGACGCTGGACGATCTCGGCCTGGAGCGGATCGATCTGTTCCTGATCCACTGGCCGCTGCCGACGGTTCGCAATTTCATGGAGACCTGGAAGGCCTTCGAGACGATCTACGCGGAGGGTCGGGCCCGCTCGATCGGCGTCTCGAACTTTCAACCACACCATCTGCGTCGGATCCACGAGGAGGGGACGGTGCCCCCGGCGGTCAACCAGATCGAGGTGCATCCGTATCTGACGCAGGAGGCGCTGCGCGCGTTCGACGCCGAGCACGGCATCGCGACCGAGGCCTGGTCCCCCATTGCGCAGGGCAAGGTGCTCGACGATCCGACCATCACCACCATCGCCGCGACACACGGCAAGACGCCGGCCCAGGTGGTCCTGCGGTGGCACATCCAGCACGGCAGCATCGTGTTCCCGAAGTCGGTGAGCCCGGAGCGAATGAAGGAGAACTTCGAGATCTTCGACTTCGAGCTGCCCGAATCCGACATGGCGTCGATCTCGTCGCTGAACAGGGACGAGCGCACCGGCCCTGACCCGGACACCTTCGACTACGTCCCAGACTGAATCGGTAGTTATCTGAATCGGTTCTACCTGAAACTGCAATACCTCAAGCGGGGCAGACCCTCTCGGTCTGCCTCGCTTCATTTTGGCCGGAGGTTGTCAATCCTCATTGACAAGACTCATGTGTCAATGTAGGTTGACAACATGACCACGGACACCGATCTTGCCCAAGCGGCGAGCAGCGGCGACCCGGCGCAGGGCCTGCGGGCCGTTCGGGCGCTGCGGGAGCTCGCCGACCGACTGGAACGCCTTCAGGTGGGCCGTGCCCGCAAGCTCGGCTGGACCTGGCAGGAGATCGCCACCCATGTCGGCGTCACCAGGCAGGCGGTGCACAAGAAACACAGTGGCTGCGAGCGCAACTACTTCGGAAACGAAAGGTGAGGCAGATGTTCGAAAGGTTCAGCGCCACCGCCCGGCAGGCGGTCGTAGCGGCTCGGGAAGAAGCCAAAACCATGAATCACCCGCACATCGGCGGTG
Organism: Nakamurella sp.; assembly: GCA_050999445.1. Taxonomy (GTDB): domain Bacteria; phylum Actinomycetota; class Actinomycetes; order Mycobacteriales; family Nakamurellaceae; genus Nakamurella. The sequence goes on from JBPCPG010000135.1 coordinate 3,403, forward strand.
AGCACCTCTTGATCGGGCTCGCCGGGCAGGGGACGGATCCAGCCGCCGTCGCGCTCCGCAAACTGGGCATTCCCGCGGCCGAACTCCGCACTGCCGTG
>JBPCPG010000330.1:0-6641 GCA_050999445.1 Nakamurella sp.
GCCTCACCGCACCGACGCGCGCCACGACAGACGGTTGGCGGGCGCGGGCGTGCCCGCCTCGGTCAGGTTGGCACCCGACCTGTCCGCGGCATCTCCGGGGCGACATCGTGCGCAAAATGGTCGGCGCTGCTCTACCTGTTCAAACCTTTCTCCTCGTCGGCCACGAAACGTGCCGAGCCTGGCGATGGAACTCGCGGGCCGAGGTAGTGACGATGTCGCGGGAACTGCTGTGAGTAACCGATTTCCCACTGCGATCGCGCTTCTGCGCTGGGTCGGCGATTGGTTCCAGCTCCAATCCGAAATGACGATGCTGACCGCGTTCCACGTCCCGAGGAGTGGGCCATGACGAGCGGTGGTCCGGCAGCCGGGCACCTCGGGCGCAACCGATTCCCGCACCTGCCGAACGACTTCGCGTTCGGGGTCTCGTCGTCTGCACCGGGAATCGAAGGCGGAGCGGCGATAGATGGACGCACAGAATCGATCTGGGATGCGGTAGCTGCGGGACCCGGTCGAACGGCCGACGGGAGCACGGGTGCCGTCGCGGTCGACCATTACCACCGATATCCGGAAGATCTGGCCCTGCTGGCGGAGCTGGGCGTCGACGCCTATCGATTCTCGATATCCTGGTCGCGAATCCAGCCAGGCGGTACCGGGCCGCCGAATACCGAAGGCCTGGATTTCTACGACCGACTTGTGGATGGATTACTGGCTATTGGCATCGAGCCATGGGCGACCCTCTACCACTCCGACCTCCCTGTCGAAACGATGATGCGTGGCGGTTGGCTCGACCGTGACACTGCCCCGGCGATGGCGGACTTCGCCGCCCTGGCGTCCGATCGGATCGGTGATCGGGTAGCGCGATGGATCACCATGGCGGATCCGGTGATCCATATGGCTTACGGCCATGCCCTCGGGGTGGACGCGCCCGGCCTGACCTTGCTGGCCGACGCCATCGTGGTCACCCACCACCTACTGCTGGCTCACGGTCTGGCGCGCCAAGTTTTGTCCGAGACGACCGACGCATCAATAGGAATCGCAAATCGTCACACTGCGGTGACTCCAGCCGGCGGCTCCGCACCGGACCGGGTGGCGGCTGCAATCTACGACGCGTATCACAATGGACAATTCGCAGATCCCATTCTGCTCGGGCGATATCCTCGTCTGCTGCGTCCCCTGCTGGACCGTCATCCTGAACTGATTCGGGATGGTGATCTGGAGCTGATCTCCGCTCCGCTGGACTTCTACGGCGTCAACTACTTCCATCCGACGTCGGTGACAGCATCCCCGGACAATGCGACCATTCCATTCGACCTCAGCCAATTCAATGAGCTGACGGTCACCGAGAACGACTGGCCCATCCATCCGAGGTCGTTGGGCGCGGTGTTGCACGGGCTCACCGACCGGTACCCGAATCTGCCACCTCTGGTCGTCACCGAGAACGGAGCGGCATTCAGCGACGTCGAGTTCTCCAGTACCGGGGACGCGACCTCGACGCCTCAGGACAGCGGCCGGATCGACTATGTGGCCTCGCATATCGCGGCCATCGATCAAGCGATTGCCGAAGGAGTCGACGTCCGCGGATATTTTCACCGCGGCCTGACCGACGCCTGGGAAGGATCGGAAGGGTTCACCCGCCAGTTCGGCCTCGTTCGAGTGAGCGAGGATTCGCTTTCCCGAACACCGCGTGCTTCTTTCGCATTCTTTCAGAAGGTGATCGGGGAACATCGTAGGCGGCGAACGTCGGAGGCCGGCGCGCACGACGCGTCCGCCTCCCTGCTGACCGAATCTCCTCCTGCGCCTCCGGCGCTGACCGATTCTCCTCCCGGGCCACCGTGCTGACCGAATGTCCTCCCGCGCCTCCGCGCTGACCGAATCTCCTCCTGCGCCTCCGGTGCTGACCGAATCTCCCCCAGCGCGTCCGTGCTGACCGGTTCTCCTCTCGCGCCTCCGCGCTGACCTAATCCCCTCCGGCGATCGGCGCTAACAGGATCCGGCCAACGCGGCAGTGAGGGTGGCATGCAAGCTCGGCCCTGCCACCACCCAGCCCGTCTCGGCTCCGGTCAGCGAAATCGTGGTCATCAGCGCCCCCGCTTCGACGGCCATCAACCGCCCGGCCGCGACATCCCAGTGCTGGACACCTTCTTCGTAGTAGGCGTCCACCTGGCCGCCGGCCACCTGACAAAGATTCAGGGCCGCTGACCCGAACCGCCGAATGTCGCGGATCTGCGGTAGCACTCGTGCGATCACAGCGCCCTGGAGTGCGCGGCGTTCAGCGCTGTATCCGAAACCCGTTGACAACATGGCGCTGTCCAGGGGCACCGGATCGTTGACTCGCAGTCGACGTTGTCCGGCGAAGGCTCCGCCGCCGCGCGATGCGGTGTAGATGCGATCCATGACCGGGTCGAAGACCACGCCGACCAGGCCTCCGTCAGGATCCTCCGCCGCAATGCTGACAGAGAAGTTGTCCAGTTCGTAGAGGTAGTTGACGGTGCCATCGAGAGGGTCGATGACCCAGGTGATGCCGGACTGCGACTCGCGGGAGGCTCCTTCCTCTCCGAGAAGGCCGTCATCCGGTCGCTCCGCCGACAGCATCTCGACCATCAACGCCTCGGCGGCGCGGTCGGCGTCGGAGACCGGATCCGTCGCCGACGACTTCGTGGAAAGACCCTGAATCCTGCCGTAACGGGACATCAATTCGGCACCGGCAGCCCGGGCGACCCGAACCGCCAGGTCCAGCAGTCCGTCGGGTTCGAGGTTGCAGTCGGTGTTCGTCATGCGGCTCATCCTGCCGTAGTGCACGCTCCAGAACGTAGTAGATGCGATGTTGACTACAACCCCGGATCTACTACGGTGTGGTGCCGCTCGACGCACACTCGGTGGCCAGCACCGGACTCGAGCCGATAACGACGTCGACGATGTCACCGGGCTGCAGTGCCACCGTCTCCCCGACCGACATCTGCGCGGACAGCACGGTTCCGTCGGCGAGCCGCGCGCGCACCCGACCGTGGGCGCCGAGAAAGCTCGTCGAGATCACTGTCGCCGTACCGGGTCCGGAGCCGACGCCGGTGCTGGGCGCCAGGCGTACTGCCTCCGGGCGGACGAGAGCCGTGACTGCACCCGATGTCGACGATCCGGGCAGTAGCGGAACCACACTGCCCAATACGTTCACCACGCCACCGGAGGCGTCGCCGACGAGCCGGTTCGTCAGGCCGATGAAACCGGCCACGAATTCGGTGGTGGGCGCCGAGTAGATGACATCGGGCTTGTCGATCTGCTCGATTCGGCCGGCGCGCATCACGCCCACCCGGTCAGCGATGGCCAGGGCCTCCTCCTGGTCGTGCGTGACGAACAGGGTGGTGGTGCCGACCTCGAGCTGGATCCGGCGGATCTCGTCCCGCAGCTGAACTCGCACCTTGGCGTCGAGCGCCGACAGTGGCTCGTCCAGCAGGAGCACCTTCGGCGCGATCGCCAATGCCCGCGCCAGCGCGACCCGCTGCTGCTGACCGCCCGACATCTGATGGGCATATCGATCGGCGTGGTGATCGAGGCCGACGAGCTCCAGATAATCCTGGGCCGTCTTCCTTCGCTTGGCGGTGCCCTGCCCGCGCAGCTGCAGCCCGAAAGCGACGTTGTCACGAGCCGTCATATGGGGAAACAACGAATATGCCTGGAACACCATGCCCATGTCGCGCTTGGACGTCGGAACCGATGAGATGTCCTTACCGTCCACCACCACCTGTCCGCCGTCCGCATCCTCCAGCCCGGCCAGCACCCGCAGTGCCGTCGTCTTCCCGCAGCCCGAAGGACCGAGCAGCACGACCATCTCGCCGGGCGCCATATTCAAGCTCATGCCGTCCAAGGCATGGATATCGCCATAGGACCGGCGAAGGCCGCGCAATTCGACGGCGACCCCAGGCCGGCCGGGCGCTGGGCTCTCGGACCGACTCATCGAACCCGCGGTGAGCTGTTCGTCGACAGCGGCGTTGACCGGTTGCATCATTTCCTTCTCTTCTTGTCACGCCGGGCGGTCCCGATCAGGCTGAAGCCGAACATGACCAGAAAACCGAAGATCAACAGCACCAACGACACCGCGGCGGTCAGCCTGGGATCGCCACTGGCATTGAGCCCCAAATTGAACAATGCCACCGAAAGGTTGCTCTTGCTGAGCAGGTAAGCCACCGTGTACTCACCCAGCACCAGGGCAACGGTCAGAAACCCGGCCCCGAGCACCGCCGCGCGGATGTTCGGCAGAATGATTCTCAGCATCACGCCGCCCCAGGAGCACCCCAGACCGCGAGCAGCTTCGGACAGGGTCTTGACGTCTATCGCCGCCAGCCCCGTGTCGATAGCCCGGTAGGCATACGGCAGCGCCAGGATCACATAGATGAAACAGAGCCAGATGTTTCCGGTGCCGAGCGTGTGGGCGATACCTCGGTAGATGGGGCCCAACCCCACCACCAGCACGATTGCCGGAATCGTCAACGGCAGCAGACACAAGAACTCGACCAGCTTCGACAGGTGAGGTGCCCGCAGTCTGATCCATGTCATGGTGGGAACCAGGAGTGCCACCGTCAGTACCGCCGTGACGACACACAGCGCCATGGTGATCTTGAAGCCGGCCACGAGGTCCGGAGCAGCTTCGGTCAGCTGGGACAAATGGAAGACGGTCGACCAGGACCGCCAGGTGCGCTTGCCGTTGAGCAGCCTGGTGGAGAAATCAAACAATCCCGCCAGTGGCAGCAACATCAAGGCGGCGACGAGTGCAATCACCAGCCTGCGGATGATCGACTGCTTCCGGCGAGCCGCCGCACGCAATTTCCGCGGCGCCCGGCCGGCCGCGATCTCCGGCGCCAGCGGATATTCCATCGCTACTTGGCGCAGGGCGGATCCGTCCGCTTCGGGATCGATCTCAGACCGGCTGAGCCCCGTGCTGTCGGTCCCGGTACTCATCCGAGCCACCTGGACGCGCGCTTCTGAACCCAGTAGTAAGCGGCCATCACGACCGCCACGATGACCACCATGACCAGTGCTTCCGCCTTGGCAAGGTTGGGCGCGCCGAGCCCGGTCTCCGACGTCAGCGCGCTACTGATCTGCAGGGTGATCAACGGTGACCCGAGGCTGACCAATGCGGCCGCGGTGGCGAACGCCGAAAATGCGTTGGCGAACAACAGCAGCAACGCTCCCAGGAACGAGGGCGTCAGCAGCGGTCCGGCCACCCGCCGCCAGAAAACCCAGGTCGATCCACCGAGCGACTCGGCCGCTTCTCGCCATTGTGGCCGAATGCCGTCCACCGCCGGCAGGAAAATGATCACCATCAAGGGAATTTGGAAGAACGAATACACGATGATCAGGCCGATCAAACTGGAAAAATAGTTGACGTCAGCCAGTGGAACTCCGAACCAGCTGTTCAAGGTCCGGCTGACCAGTCCGGTTCGGCCGGTGAAGGAGAAGATGAAGGCGAAGGCCAACATGACGCCGGAGAATTGGGCGAGAACCGACGAAGCTGCTGTCACCAGCTTTCGGAGGATTCCACCGGGCGGAGCAGTCGAGAGGAAATAGGCGACTACCGCTCCCAGCGTGGCGCCGATCAGGCCCGACACAAGCGACAGCACCAGCGATCGACCCAGCGCCGAAAGGATCGGCGACGAGCCGAACATCTCGCTGAAATTGGCGAGGGAGAAATCACCGCCGATGCCCTGGAATGCGCCGATCACCACCAGGGCTGTGGGGACCAGGAGAAAGATCGCGGTGTACACCAGAAATGGGGCGGCACCCAACCCGGACTTCATGCGCCGCAGCCGGTTCCCTGCCCCAGAGGTGGGGCGGAGAGCCGGCTGCAGGTCGGCCGTCGCCGTCGTCAAGACACGGCGATTCGCGGGGTGTGCTTGCTTGCGGTCACGTCAGGAAATTGCCTTGGACCAGTTCGCCTTGATGTAGGCGTCTGCTTTCTTGGTCTGCTCGGCGGTCATCTGCGCAACGGCGCCTTCGACGACCGGCAGGCTCTTCGCTGCGGTGGGATCAACCGTCCCGGCCTTCTGCATCGCCTGGTAGAGCACCGGCAGGGCCCCACCCTTGATCCAGAAGTTCTGCGCCTCGGCGGTATAGAGGTATTCCTCCCAGAGGCGGGCGGCGGCCGGATGCGGCGCGCCCTTGTTGATCGTCTGGTTGTAGAAAGATCCGAGATTGATTCCCTTGGGAACGAACGTCTTCCAGGTGAACCCACCAGCCGGACCAGCGGCGACGACCGGCAACTGGTTGAACGACCAGCCGATGATCGCGTTGATCTTCCCACCCTCGACCAGTTGCTTGGACGCCTTCACCAACGACAACGTTCCGGCGGCCTTCAGCGACTTGAAATAGTCGACGCCCTTGGAGATGTCGTCCAAGGAGCCCTTGTTCGCCAGCCCGGCGAAAACAACTGCGAGCAGGCCCTCATTGGCTGCTGTCGGGTCGCCGTCCAAGGCGACGCTGCCCTTGAGCTTCGGATCTTTGAGATCCTCCAACGAGGTCAGGTCCTTGCCCAGGACGTCAGAGTTGTAGCCGACGGTCATGACCCCGGTGTAGTCATTGACCCAGAGGCCGGTCGACTCCTTGTTGGCATCGGGAATGTCCTTCCAGGCGCTCACCTTGTAGGGGGCGAA
>JBPCPG010000401.1:0-8387 GCA_050999445.1 Nakamurella sp.
CAGTGGAAGGCCGTTGCGCACGCCGACGGCAGTTACAGCTTCACCCCCCGCAACAACACCAATGAATGCCTCGACGTCACCGATGTCTCCACCTCCGACGGTGCCCGCCTGCAGCAGTGGGCCTGCAACGGTGCCACCGCCCAGAGCTTCACCGTCAACCCGCAGAACTAGCGCTCGACCCCATAGCGGCTCGCCCCGACCGGCGCACCGTTGGTCGTCCTCTCCGACCTCCAACGAGTTCCGGCCGGCCCCCTGTGGGTCGTCATCCCGACGTCCCACGCAATTCCCAGGAAGGAATCAAAAAATGGCACTGACCAAACACTCCTCCGGGGCGGTGACAAAGCGCAGGGCCGCCCGGCTGGTAGCTGTTGCGGCCGCAGCCAGTCTGGTTGCCGGTGGTCTGGCCGTCATGCCCGCTCAGGCGGCGACCGGACCGACCATCTCGGCGTGGATCACCACCCCGGACATGGCGAACAAGCTGACCCCTGGTCCCTCGACAGACTTCGGGACAGGCAGCTCGCAGTCCAACACGATCACCGTCAACCCGAACCAGACGTATCAGACGATCGACGGCTTCGGTGCCTCCATCACGGACGCTTCCGCGACCCTGCTCTCACAGCTGCCGCAGAGTCAGCGCGACTCGGTGATGGCGTCGATCTTCAGCCCCACATCCGGCATCGGCATGAGCATCCTGCGGCAGCCGCTGGGATCCTCGGACTTCGTCAACGGCCCGTTCTACACCTACGACGACCTACCCGCGGGCCAGACGGACCCGACGCTGTCGCACTTCTCGATCGCCCACGACCAGGCCCAGATCATCCCGCTGATCAAGCAGGCGATCAGCCTCAACCCGTCGCTCAAGGTTGTCGTCGCGGCGTGGGGACAACCGGCGTGGATGAAGGACAACGGCTCCCTGGTGGGTGGCCACATCCTGCCGCAGTACTACGGAACGTATGCCACGTACCTGCTCAAGACGGTCCAGGCCTACCAGGCGGCCGGTGTGCCGATCTGGGGAATGAGCGTGCAGAACGAGCCGCAGAACCGGACCCCGCTCGGGTACCCCGGCACCGATGTTCCGGTCGCTGCCGAAACGGCCATCATCAACGACCTCGGCCCGATGCTGCAGTCCAACGGGTTCGGCAGTCTGAAGATCATGGCGTTCGACCACAACTGGGCGGAGCACCCGAACGACCAGGCCTCTGCCATCAAACTGGGCGAGAACCCGGAAACCAACTATGCGGCCGACATCGCGAGCAGTTCGGCCTCGCAGTACATCGCCGGTGACGCCTTCCACTGCTACTACGGCGATGCGAGCGCGCAGACCGCCTTCCACAACCAGTTCCCGAACAAGGCCGTCTGGATGACCGAATGTTCCGGTAGCCACGACGCCGGCCAGCCGCTGTCGCAGTACTTCGCGGACACGCTCAACTATCACACCCAGAACGTTCTCATCCCATCGCTGCAGAACTGGGCTCAGTCGGTCGTGTGGTGGAACCTCGCCCTGGACTCCAACGGCAGCCCGCACAACCAGGGTTGCGGTACCTGCACGGGCACCATCGCCATCGACGGCACGAACATCACCTACAACGCCGAGTACTACATCACCGGCCACGCCAGCAAGTTCATCAAGCCGGGCGCGATCCGGGTCGGTTCCAACGACGCCGGTGATCTGCACAGCGTCGCCTTCCGCAACCCCGACGGCAGCTACGCCATGATCGTCGGCAACGTCGGCGGTGGCACGCAGACGTTCGGTATCTCGTACAACGGCAGCCTGGCCAACTACACCCTGCCGCCGCACGCGTTGTCCACGCTCACCTGGGCGGGCTCCCCGGGCGGTGGCGGTGGCGGTGACGTCACGGCGCCGTCGGCACCGAGCGGTGTGAGCGCCAGTGGGACGTCATCGACTTCGACGATGTTGAGCTGGAACGCTTCGACCGACAATGTCGGTGTCACCGGCTACAACGTCTACCGCAACGGCGTGAAGGTGGGCACGGCGACCTCGACGAGCTTCACCGACTCGGGTCTGTCGGCATCCACCAATTACAGCTACACGGTGAAGGCGTTCGACGCGGCGGGCAACGTCTCCGCGGAGTCCAACACCGCCAGCGCCACCACCACCGGCTCCGGTGGCGGCGGTTCGACCAGCGGTCCGATCGACTCCTCGAAGTGGTACCAGGTGGTCAACAGCAACAGCCACAAGTGTGTCGACGCCGCAGGTGGCGGGACCAGCAACGGCACTGCCGTGCAGCAGTGGAGCTGCGCCGCCGGCAACAGCAACCAGCAGTGGCAGTTCCAGCCGACCGACAGCGGTTTCTACAAGGTCGTCACCCGCAACGCCCCGGCTCTCGGCTGGGACGTCACCGGTGGACCCGGCTCTACCGGTAACGGCACCAAGATCCAGCTGTGGACCAACGGTGGCGGAACGAACCAGCAGTGGAAGGCCGTTGCGCACGCCGACGGCAGCTACAGCTTCACCCCCCGCAACAACACCAACGAGTGCTTCGACGTCACCGACGTCTCCACCTCTGACGGTGCCCGCCTGCAGCAGTGGGCCTGCAACGGAGGTGCGGCCCAAAGTTTTACCCTTAATTCGCAGAACTAGCCGACCCTGCGCGCCGTCGGGGGCAGGGACCAGATCCCTGCCCCCCGCGCGCCCGCCCCGACCTCAAAGAAGAGGACAGCACGATGCAGCTCAGCCCGCACTTCGCTCGATTGAATACCGAGGGTCGCCCATCATGACTTACGTTGGTACCCGTTTCGCTGCTGTGGCCACGGCCGCAGCATTTGTCATGCTGGGCATGTCCACGCCTTCGGCGTCAGCGCACGACGCGCCCGGCCGGCATGGCGGCGAGGCTCCCGCCAGTCCGTCCGCGCACGTATGGATCACCACGCCGGACGGCAAGAACAAGCCCACCGATTCCGGCTCCGTCTCGTTCGCCAAGACGGCGCCGGGCTACGAGACGGTCACCGTCGATCCCACCCGGAAGTTCCAGACAATGACGGGATTCGGCGGCTCGATCACCGACTCGTCCGCCACGCTGCTCTCGGGACTCTCACCCAGCAAGCGCGACACCACCATGCACCAACTGTTCGACACGCGCACCGGCGACGGCTTGAACTTCCTGCGGCAGCCCATCGGTGCCTCCGACTTCGTCACCGATGCCGCGTACACCTACGACGACATGCCGGCGGGGAAGACGGACTATCTGCAACGGCACTTCTCGATCGCACACGACCGCACGGCGATTCTGCCGCTGCTGCGCCAGGCCCTGCAGATCAACCCCCACATCACCGTCATGGCCTCGCCCTGGAGCCCACCGGCGTGGATGAAGACCGGAAAGTCGCTGGTCGGCGGCCAGTTGATCGACAAGCCGTCGATCTATGCCTCCTACGCCCTGTACCTCACCAAGTTCGTGCAGGCCTACCAGCACGCCGGAGTCCCCGTCGACTATCTGTCGGTGCAGAACGAGCCCCAGAACCGCACGCCGTCGGGATACCCCGGCACCGACCTGTCCGCGAGGCAGGAGGAAAAGGTCATCGAGGTTCTCGGCCCGATGCTGCGGGCTGCCGGGCTTCACACGAAGATCCTGGCGTTCGACCACAACTGGACCGAGCACCCGAACGACGTCGCGGCCACACCGCCCAACGAAGTGCAGGACAACAACAACTACCCGCAGGAGGTGCTGTCCTCCCCGGCGGCCCGCTACGTCGCGGGCACGGCCTATCACTGCTACTACGGTGATCCCAGTGCGATGACCACGCTGCACAACCAGTTCCCGAACAAGGACATCTTCTTCACCGAATGTTCGGGAAGCCAGTCCGGCGTTCCGGCGAACACCTTCTCCGACACACTGAAGTTCGACGCGCGCACCCTCGAGATCGGGGCCACCCGAAACTGGGCCAAGTCCGTCGTCAACTGGAACATCGCTCTTGATCCCAGTGGCGGACCGCACGTGGGCGGCTGCGGCACGTGCACCGGCATCATCACGGTTGCCGCCGACGGCACGGTCACCCACAACGCGGAGTACTACGCACTCGGTCACCTGAGCCGATTCGTCCGGCCGGGTGCGGTCCGCATCGCGAGTACCTCCTTCGGCACGTCGGCGTGGAACGGCCAGATCATGGACGTCGCGTTCCGCAATCCGGACGGGTCGACCGTTCTCGTGGCGCACAACGAGAACGACAATCCGCAGAGCTTCTCGGTCAGCGAGAACGGACAGAGCTTCGACTACACGCTTCCCGGCGGTGCACTCGCGACGTTCGTGTGGCCGTCGGATCCGCGCCCGGCCCTGGATCTGCGAACGGTCGATCCGACGGGGTGGACGGCGACCGCGAACCCCAACGGGCCTACTGATCCGTGCTGCGCCGTCGACGTGGCCAGTCACGCCGTCGACGACGACGCCTCGACCCGGTGGTCAACCGGTGCGGCGCAGACTCCCGGCCAGTATCTGCAGGTCGACTTTGGACGTCGCCAACCGGTGACCAAGCTCGTCCTGGATTCCGGGGCCGGCACCGGTGATTACCCCCGCGGCTTCACCGTCATCGGCAGCCGTGACGGTGTCTACTGGCACCAGGTGGCTGTTGGCGTCGGCACCGGTCAACTGACAACGGTGAAGTTGTCCGGAGCGAAGGTGCGCTATCTGCGAGTCACCTTGAACACCAGTAGCAGTAGCTGGTGGAGCGTCGCCGACGTGCGCGCCTACCTGCGGGACTGAGCCCAAGCCGGCGCGCGCAGGCATCCTTGCAAAGCTGCGCGCGACGGCTCGCCACACCCGCATTCAAGCTGCTCGTCGGCAGTGAACGGCAATCGGCCGCTCCAAGTCCTTTTTCGGACTCGGAGCGGCCGATTTTCCGTGTCTGCCTCCGGTGGGAGTGACGGTCCGGCAGTCGGAGGCAGACCGCTTCTGTGCGTTCCCGCGAAAACCAGAGAAATCAGGTCCGGCTGAACACCCACGCCAGTACGTACGCTTTGGTGGTGCCGTTGTCGATGACGGCGGGCAGTTTGCCGAGCTGCGCTCGGGCGGCGGCCGGATCGGCAAGCGCCAGATACTGGACCATGTACTCGCCGAACTGCGCGCTGTACCCGGACGGCGCCGCCTGCGCGAGATTCGACTTGATCCGGGCACTGTTCCCGCCCAGATACTGGGCATAAGGCCCCATCGGTATCAGCTGGATACCCAACATCGCGCTCGGCTCCGGGCTGAACCAGGTGGCGTAGTCGCGCTTTCCACCCCAGTTCAACGCGACCATCTGGGACGTGAAGGCCGGGAATGTGCTGACATCGGTGTTTGTCCAGTAGATCTTCGCCGAGTTCGCCTCGACGCTCATCATCCAGCGCGCCTGGTCGTAGCCGGACGAGTTGCCGCGGACCTGCTCCCACAGGGCGAGCCCGTTCCAGGCGTTGACCGCCTCTGAGCTGGATTCCTGATTGTTGCCGTCCGCGAACGGGCTTGTTCCGGAGGCCCAGGAATGGGCGGAGTAGGGATCGAAATTGCGGTACTGGGGGAAATCGGAGCTTGCTTCCGGCGATGCGATATCGGCAGCCAACAGATCGACGACCGGCGCGATCTTGTTCGCCAGAGTCGGATTGTTCTTCGAGACCACCGCAGCGGCATACAACAGATAGCCGTAGTGGAAGTGATGATCGTTCATCTCGTCGGACCCGAATGATGCTTTGAGCCCGATCATCGAATGGATCGTCGGGTCATAGACGAAGCACTTGGTCGAATGTTGGGCACAGCCCTTCGGATCGAACCACATCGTCAGCTGGGCGGTGAGTTTCGCGCGCAGGCTCGACGCAACGTCGGTAACGCCCAGCTGTTCGGCCAGAGTCAGCAGGTTAGCGCCCCGGTAGAGGAACTTGCCGCCGAAATATGTGTCGTCAGCGGTGAAATCGATGCTGGCTGCGTCTTTCCTCAGCTGGGTCACGATGGTGGCCTTGTCGGCCGCGGACACCCTCGACAGGTCCAACGCGCCGGACGGCGTCGCCAACGGCACGGTGGTGGTGACCGAATGACCGGTATAGATCGGCATGACGCCGTAGATGCTGGCGTAGCTACCGGTGGAAACGGATCCCCCGTCGATCTTCTGGCCGGCCATCGGCGCAATGGCGGTCGCCCCCCCGTTTCTCGTCCTGTACGTCAACGTGGTCTTCGCGACGTTTCCGTCGATGGAATGCGAGACGGATCCGCCGACGACCGGATCGGCCGCCGCTCCCGCCAGCGAGGATGCGGTCGACTTGTCCGGCGTGGCGTAGATGGTCACCGTGGATCCGGCGGTCAACGACACCTTGCCGCCCGAGTCGATGGTGGCGCCGTGGCCGATCACCAGGCCGTATTCGTGTCCGGCCACCGTGGACGTGTAGAGATCTCCGGCCTGCTGCTTGAATACCGGTTCGACCGGAATGGTCTGCGGCACCGCAGCGGTGTAGGTGATGAACGGCGAACCCTGTGCGAGCACCACCGATCCGACCGCCGATCCGCCGGCCGAGGAATAGGTCGCCGTTACCGTCAGGGTGTCGTATGCCGTCACCTGCATCTTGGCCGCCCCCAGCGGCAGATGGATCTGTGGGTTGTTGCCACCCATGATCGTTTTCGCACTCGGCATCACCTGCGGCAACCCGACGGCGATGGACGTGTCGGTGAGGGCTGCTGACAGCGGCATCGGAAAGACCGGCTGCGGTGTGGTCCCGAAGACCAGGCCCGAGAACCATCTGTTGGTCGGGGGGAGCAGACCGGCGGCCAGCCGGGTCGGCGCAACCTTGGCAACCTTCTTCTGCGTGACCGCAGCGAGATCGGATCGCAGTTGCCCATCCGGAATCAGGGATGCCGAGGCGGGAACCGATGCGGAGGGCGAGGATGCGGCTGTCGGCGATGACGCGGCCGTTGCGGTGGGGGAACCGTTCGACGAACAGCCCGTGAGGAGCGCGGCGCCGGCCAGCAGGGCGATCGACGCCCGATGTTTCCTGCTTTCGCGCCGGGGCGTTGCCGGCCGCATCACTTGATTCCCAGCCAGCCGGTGACGGTGTGGGTCACGTCGGTGACCACGCCGTTGTTCTTCAGGTACAGCGTCGTCCCGACCGGGGTGCCGACCGCGAACACTCCGGCTCCCTTGGCCAGATCCGGGCTGTAGGCCTGGACCGTGGTCCTGGCTTCGCCGTTCTGGGTCGTGACCTTGAGCTGGCTGACCTTGGCGACGATGGTGGTGTTGTTGGGCAGCAGCACATCCATGGTGGCATTCGTCGGGAGCCGGGCGTAGTCCTTCGCAGTCAGTACGAAGTCCGCGGATACGTACATGGTGCCGGCCTGCTGGACCGTCGCGATGGTGGAGTTCGCCGGTACGAAGGCTCCGGCCGTGAAGGCCACCGAGTCGACCTGGCCGGAATTGGTCGCCGTGATGACGAGGGTGTTGTTGCCCTTGAGTTCATGTGACAGCGAATCCTTGGTGACCAGGCCCTGCGCAAGATCTCTGGCCAGGATCGGACTCTCGATTTCGAACAGGGACTGGCCGGGCTTCACAGCGTCGCCGACCTTCACGTACTGCTTCGTGATGGTCCCGGAATAGTCGGTACCGACCGGATAGTCCGTCGCCATCAGCGATGCCGACATTCCGGTGATCTTGCCGTTGTTGTTGTTGACGTACATCGTCAATCCTGCGGACAATGCCAGGACGAAGATCAGGCCGACTATCAGGCCGATTCGTTTGCGCCAGGTCATGATGCGTTCTCCTTCACTGCGAAGCCAACGGCGGGGTTGCCACCGGGAATCAATACTGGATCGATGGCGGTCGCTGCCGCTGGTGGGGGCACGGCCTTGAGCGGCTGTTCGGAAAGGCGGATCTGCGGCGCAGCAACAGGACGGTCCGCACGGCGGCGCATTCTGTTTTCGCGGCGGGTCTTCCTGGCTTCCCGGACGGCGGTGAGCACGAAGAGGCCGAGAACGAGCGTGTTGAGCAGGTTCCAGCCCAGAGCCAAGGTCACCGAGGACACGGTCAAGGCCTGCCAGATGCCGACCACCGAGGTGATGAACAGAAAGACGAACGCCATGAGTTGTTGGGTGATGAAATTGAACGGCGACGCCTTCCTGGTGATCGACCCCGTCACATGCCATTTCTGGTCCCGGTGGAAGAGCGCGTTGACCAGTGCGCGGCCGTAGATCGGGAACGATGCCGTGGCGAGCATCAAGGTCTCCCATCGGAACGATCCGATGGTGTAGAGCGCGACGATGACCTGCATGCCGTAGAGGCCGAGGTAGAAGAGCAACCAGGTGGAGAACGGCACGCCCGAGTTGATCGGCTTGAGGCCGAGGAATATCTGCATCGGCGGTACCAGCAGGAGCAGCCCCGGGGTGATACCGGTGAAGTAGAAGGTGGCCGTACCGAAGTACTGG
>JBPCPG010000408.1:0-4527 GCA_050999445.1 Nakamurella sp.
AGGACACCGCCGCCCATCACGATCCAGCCGATGGTCGTCAGGTCCAGCCCGGAAACCTGAGCCTTCACCCCGAAGGCCAGTACCGCCCCGACGATGATCAGGAATACGCCAAGTCCGATGCCCATAATTGTCTCCTTGTTCTGCGCAGCAAGCTGAGGCAAGAGTAGAACTAATTTAGGTCGGGCCGCGCGATCCGCGCGGTATTTCCTTGCTTCAGGGCTCGTACGCCTGGACGTGGCACGCACTGCCCAGCTGCCCTGAACGCGCTCGATGCAGACTTTCCTGCCCTTCGCCGATTTCGGTCGCACGGCGGCGGTGCCCGATTCATCGCGTCTTGGCAAGCACCGAGTGGAAAGCTTCCAGATCCTCCGCGCGATCGAATTGCCCGAGTACGGCTGGCAGAACCATCCGGCTGTCGTGATGTGGCGCGGCCGGGTTCCGGCGCTGCTTCGATATGGACTGGACTGCGTGCTGGAGTGGGCAGCTCGAGGTTCGCCGACTCCACAGCCTCGCAGATCTCCGAATTCGCTCCGGAAGTCGTCGAACGAACTCAGCACGTCGCCCCCTCGGGTGCAGCCACGGCCGCCGCGCCGCCTCTGGGTTCTCTTGGCAGAGTCCACCACCGTGCTGGGACTCTTCTTGGAACGGGGGATCGTCGGTCTCACGGCCGCAGCCGGAATTGATCACGACGTAGCGGGGCTGGACCTCGGGTCCATGCGCGAGCTGCTCGGCCCTGCCGGCCGCCGGAAGCCTGGCCGGCAACTGCTCGCCCTCTCGCAGCTGGTCAGCGATCTGGCGCCGGGTGACGAGGTCGCCACTCCGGTGGAGTCCGGTCGAGCGCTCCTGGCCGGGCGCGTGGCCGGCGACTACGAGTTCGCTGCTGCCGACGGATCCGGCCTGCTGCATCGGCGACGCGTCACCTGGGAACGGATCATTCCGCGCAGCTCGGTGGTTCCGCCCTATGCGCTGCAAGATGTTCGGCCGTTGTTTCCCGCGTACGTGCAATCATGCGACCGGCCGAGCGCCGCTGGCCACAGCAGCAGCGAGGCGCAGGGTTGAGATACCCGGCGCCTCGCTGTACCAACTTCCTACCAAACGTGTCAGCCCTTGAGCTGGAGCACCTGCGCTCTGGCCCCGCTCGCACCATCGAGATGGAAGATCAGTGCGCTGACCGGCTTGGCAGCCGGTTTGTGAGAGCCCGTTCGGGCCTTGTTCACCGTGTACCGAATGGTTGCTCCGGCCTTGTCGAGATACAGCGGACCAGCAACCCGGATCTGTGGCGCCGCGGCGTCGAAGGAGATCGCCGGCGTGTGGTCGATGTCGCCGTTGGTCTCGGGCGATCCGAGGAAGCTCGACGTGCCCACGTTGTAGGAGATCGGGAACGACTTGGGTGAGCCGACCATTCCGATCGCCTTCGGGGACACCGGAATCAGGACCGTGTTGGTATCGAACACATTGGTGTCCACATCACCGAGGTTGAAGTTGATCGGCTCGACATCAACCAGATCACCGCTGTGCAGGTCGTACACGTACGACAACAGCAGATCGGTGGACGCAGTGTTCCGGACGACCGCTTCGAAGTCCGGTGCGCCGTCGCCGTCGGTATCGATGTCGACGTAGGGCTGCAGGCTGTTTCCGACCGTGGCCCAGTTGCCGTAGGTCGACACGCCGAAGTACAGCCAGCCGTCGGCCTTGCTTCCCGCTGTGGAAACGGTGGCTCCCGCGCCCACGTACTGGATGTCGCCTGACCGGGTACTTGCGTTGCTGACGCATCCGGCGGTGGACGCTCCCAGACAGACCGGTTCTTTCGGGCTCCGGTAACCCAGATCCATCACCGAAAGCTTCGACTGATAGGCGGTGGAACCCGAACCCTGGTTGACTCCGACGCCCTTGACGACGATCGCCGGCCGGCCGGAAGTGGTCTTGCCCGCCACCGCTGTGGTCTTGGAAACCGGCTTGGCCGCGCCGTACACCGGAACGCGCAACGACGCCTGGTTCAGCTGCTTGACCAGGACGTGACCGGAAGCATCGGACACATACTGACGGGCCAGGTCACCGAAGTTCGGATCGGTTTGCTCGGTTGCCATCGTGGGGTCGATCGTCCTTCGCAATCTCGCGGTGTTGATGGTCATCTTGACCGTGGCGTTGCCCGAGCCGCTCGCCTTCACCGTGAGCGTCGCCGGACTCACCGTGTACGAGACGCCAGGCTGGGAGACGATTCCTTCATAGGCGAGCTGCACGGTCACCGCCTTCGTTGCGGTGTTCTGGATCCGGATGGTCTGCGTCCTGGTCACCGTCGGAGAGGTGATCGGGGCCTCGACCGCGCCGAAGGATGCGCTCACGGCGCCCGCCTGATCGACGTTGTACGCCAGCACCTTCGTGCTGACGGCGGCAAGCGCGTCGATCCGTCCGGCACCGACCCGAGCCGGACCGTACTTGGGTCCGCTCTTGTCCTCACCCGAGTAGACGTCGTGCGTGGCCGTGTTCATCACGGCCGCCTTGAGCTGCTCCGGCGTCCAGGTCGGATGCATCTTCTTGACCAGAGCTGCCACACCGGCCGTCAGCGGGGTCGCCATGGAGGTTCCCGAGATGACGAGAACGCCGTTGCCCGAACCCATGCCGGCGGAGGCGATGGTGTCGCCGGGGGCGGCCACATCGGGCTTGACCACACCGGGAGCACCATGCGTTCCGCGAGAGCTGAACGAGGACAAGGTGTCGCTGATGGACGGCGTGATGTCCTTGATGGTGGCCTGGAGCTTGCCGTCGAAGGTGACCTTCAAAGTCCCGGCGGTGACCGCCGGGGCCAGCTTGTCCGTGCCGACATTGGGTAGTTGCACCACCGGGCTGTCGGCACTGCCGGTGATGCCGGCGCCGAAGACGTTGCGGCCGGAGGTGAAGATGGCGCCGATGGCGCCGGCTGCGGCGACGTTCCCGCTCCGGCCCACCGAACCGCAACGACGGGTGGCGTCGTTGTCGTCCCAGATGAGCCAGGCGACCTTGCCCTTGATCTTCAACGCGTCAGCGGCGGAGACCTTCGCGCAACCGTCCGCGTTGTCCGGCGACAGGGTGACCACGGTGCCGGTGACGGGAGGCTTGGTCTTCCATGCGTAAGCGACGGAGAACTGACCGGCGACGATGCCCTTGAGATCCGCCGGCGCCTCGACCCGAAGACCGTCGCGCAGTTGGAACGAGTCCACCGTGCTGGCGACTGCGAGCGAGCTGATGGCGTTGCCGGGCGCTCCGCCCGTGTCGGTGAGGTCGCCGTTGTTGCCCATCGCAATGACGGAGAGCACTCCATTCGCCGAGAGTTCGTCGACCACATCGTTCTCGGGATCGTCCGGCGTCGCATAGTCCGACCCGAGGGACATGTTCACCACGTCCAGGTGATCGGAGAAATCACCGTCGCCGTTGGGGTCGAGCGCCCAGTCGAGGCGGGGATGACGGCATCGGTCGAACCGGTGCAGCCGAACACCTTCAATGCGTACAGCGAGGCCATCGGCGCCATTCCGGGGCCGATCTTCATGTCCATCAGAGCCGGTCCGGTCAGACCCGCGTAGCTGCCCTTGAACGTCTTGCCGTTGGCGGCGACGCCGTACCCGGCGACCGTTCCGGAGACGTGGGTGCCGTGGCTCTCGCAGTCCAGCGGATTCTTGTCCGGATGGGGAACCGGCTGGTAGTCGGCAGCGGTGGTGTCCGCGTTGTAGTTGTCGCCCACGAAGTCGGTGCCGCCGACCACCTTGGCGGTCGGGGTGAACTTTGCGGCCGAGTTGGCGTGCGCGGCGGTCCACGCGGCGACCGTGCCCGGACCGCCGAAGTCGGCGTGGGTGTAGTCGATGCCGGTGTCGATGACGCCGACCTTGACTCCGGCCCCGGTGTTCCCGACGTCGTGCCAGGTGTTGAGCGCCTTGACCAGCTGGGCGGTGTTGGCGTTGGTGACCTTCTTGGGCACGAGTGCCGAGATCTTCACGACGTCAGGCCGCGCGACCAGCGACTGCAGTGCCTCTTCGGTCGCCGCGATGGCAACGCCGGGCACCGCGTTGGAAACTTGCCACAACACCTTGGTCGACTTGTCCTTGGACTTGGCCGCGGCGACCACTTCGGCGGTGGTTGCGCGAGTGGCGGCCTTCCTGGCCTGCGAGGCCTGTTTCGCGGCGACCTTGCCCTTGCCCTGCTTGATCGTTCCGCTGGCGGTATCGGCTGCGCCGCTACCCGCGAACTGCACGAAGACCTGCTTGGTACCGGTGAAGTGGCGTGCGACCGGACCCACAAGTTTTCCGCTGAGCGGCTTGGTGCCGGGCGTCGCAGTGGGAAGCGGCAGCGACCCGTCCGCACCCGTGCCGGCGGTGGGTGCGCCCGCGGTGGCCCGCTCTCGGGGAGGTGTGGCGCCGGTCGAGGGTGCGGCTGCCATCGTCAGCAGCAGCAAGGAGGAGGCGGCCGTCACGAGCAGTGACCTCCGCCGGGAACTTCTGTATGGCATGCAACTGCCTTTCCCTGGGGGATGGGGGAGGGGCGTGGCCTGTTCGCGCT
>JBPCPG010000010.1:0-5731 GCA_050999445.1 Nakamurella sp.
AGGTCATCACCGGTATTGGTGCTCGCCGCGGCGAATTCGTGCGATTTCATGAAAAGGACACGGCAACCGAAAAGGACGTTCGGGTGTGGCAGATCGGCTCTGCTACCCCGTCAGGGTTCGCCGCCCAAGCGATCACCGCCGGTCAAGGCTGACGTGCGCACTGGCGGCGGTTCCGCCGCTCGACATCGTTGTGCCGCTCATTGGTCGGGTACCCGGTCCGCGTCCACCTTCGACTACAGGCCCCCGGCCGACGGTTTGATCCGTTGACCACTGGAGCCATACCTGGGCAAACTGGTCGACGTTTGTCCGGGTATCGGCTCTGCATGACATCGGCATCTGCTGTTTGGCGTGGCTGGCCTTGTCGCCGCCCGCGCCGCCCGGACGGCCCCGGTCTGTCTGACCGTCGGCGGCTCGTCTATCTGGTGCTGTGAACAGCTACCACACCGCTGCTACGGCGGGCCAGCAACCGCTGAAGCCCTCTGCGGGTTGATCACAGCGGCGGGCCGATGACCGTGTTGAACAGTTCCCAATCCGGACACAGGCCCCGAGCATGCGGCCCGGCCGCCCTGGCCGCAGACCCTGGATTTGCGACGGGAAGCGAACACGACGTTTGTCGACAGCAACGCGCAGCTGAACATGAAGCGGCGGACATTTGATCGGTTCGGCGCGGGATAAAGACTGTGACATTCATGGACGTCGATAGCTTCTCGGTGCGGTGGTTCACCTCGCTGTACCGCTTGGCGGCTGTCGCCTACAGCAAGGGAGTCGAAACGATGGCATCATATCCGGCAGCGGAGCACCCTGCGAAAGCGCCCGAAGCACCGCAAGGAATCGGCCAAGCACCACGAGTTGACTGCTGAACATCACGGGAGGGGTGATCACCAGAAGGCAGCCGAGCACTCTCACCATGCCCAGGGTCATCACGCTTTGGCACCATCACCTGGAGGAAGAGGCGAAGTCCCACGCCACCCATCCGACGACGAAGAAGTAGCGGCATACAGCAGCGCTGCGCGTAGAACCGGGCCCTGACTGCCTGCGAATGCGGTCAGGGATCCGGCTCGACTCAGGAAGATCATCAGATCGTTGGCGCCGCGCCTTGACCGACGACGGATGCGAAGTACCGAGCGTGTCGCCCGTCGACCGCACCGTGCATAGTCGGCGCCGTTACTTACTCGACTCCCGTGACGGTGATGCCCGCATCTGCCGCCAGCGCCAGCACCTCGTCAAGCCCAGCCCCAATCCGTAAGGGGGTTGGGATACTGAAGTTGTCCTGTGGCAGTTCGCCGGGTGTAACCCTGTCACCGAACAGCATCACGGCGCGAGACCGGTCGAACTGTCGGCTGACCCACATCAGTCCGTCGAACCGGGCGGAGTGATGGTGAATTGCCCGGGCCCAGAGAACTGTCTGGGGGTAGCTTCGCGGATCGCTGTCGATGAGCTCGCCTCGGCTGACGCCGACCCTGCCCAGGCCGAGCCCCGTGAGGTCGGCCAGATTCAGGTCACGCTCCGGAGACAGGGTGACTGCTAGGTGATGCTGGAAGCGTGTCGCGTCCACAATTCTGCTTCCGCGTACCGGGACGTCGTGAAATACCGTCTCGGAGATTGCGCCTTCGAGTCGATCGGCCCCGTAGATCACGGGCAGTGCCTTCCGCTTTTTACCCGGTGTGAATGGGCTGAACCGCCCCGGCCTGTCGTCAGTACCGGCGTAGAACGATGATGCGGCGGCTGGGCTGTTGGAGTTGTAGACACGAACGATCTGCTCGCCCGCGGGCCACAGGAAGGGGAGGGGGTCGATGCTGGCTGACCGCTCGGGGACGAAAGTAGCGGGTGGGACTTGGCGTGGTCCGCGGGTCACTGGATCTCGGCTGCCAACTGCTGGGCAGCGATGATCACCTGGTCGTCATCGAGGTAGTCCGCTGGACGCTCGTTGCCTAGCCAGCCGTTGGCAGCGACGAACCACAAGGCCAGAGACCAGCCGTCCATGGCCGGAGCGAGCGCCTGGATTATGCGGGCGATCACCGGCCGCGGCTGGCCTGAGGTATTGAACTGGAAACCTGGGTACAGCTGCGAGCCGTCACTGCCGGGAACCCCGAAGATTCGCCGGTCCCGGCGCCATCGTCCGGCCAGAGCCGAGGTGTTCTTTGCTCTCGCGCCGGACGTGTTGGCCACGTCGGCGCTGGACAATAAGCCGAACTCGTCCTGAAAGGCTGCGCGGGCTTCGGCATTTCGCTGTGCCTGGATGGAGAGGCCACGCGCGGCGGTTCTAGGTGGCGTCATCGCCGCGATCATGCGGCTGAACATGGCAGCCTGGTCGTCGCGGGAAGTTTGTGCAGCAGCGATGAAGGCTGTCAGCGCCGCCTCTAACTCCGGTGCGTCTTTGCTGTCCATGTCGATCAGGTACGAACTTCCGGCGGTCGACAGCTGCACGTGGCCGGGTTCGAGGGTGTCGGCGAGCTTCCCTCGTTCGGCCGCCGTCAGCTCGGTCATTCTGATGGTTTCAGCTGCGGTCATGACTCCAGTATGACAGAGAATGAGCTAACAAGTCGCTCCTCATTCTCTGCCGTGCAGTCAGCCAGGCCGACCCAGCCGGGTCTGTAGTAGCAGCAACTGCGGGCCGGACAGCGAATCGCTTGGAGCACCGGGAGGGAGCCTGTCACAACCGACTTCCGCGAGACAGCAGCCGGACCGCAAATCCGGCGAACCCCGGGCAGGACCCGCCGGCGGGCCCCGGCAGGGGATCGGGCCGCCAAGTGGCGCGATATGCCGCTGCCCCTGTTACCGGCTGCCCCGTGACCTGTCGGGGTGTGATGGTGGATCACCTCGGGTGTGATCGGCCGGCGCGGATTATTCGAAGGGCCACAGGTGGGTGAAGTCTTCCCGCATGCTCAGCACTGTCCAGCCGTTGTCCTTCGCCGCGTCGAGAATTGCGTGGTCCTGGTAGGCGTATTCCCGGACGCTGTCGTCGTGGTGCACGACGAGGCGGAACTGCGCTGCCTCAAGCATCGCGATGTCACCTGCTGCGTTGCCGGCGGCGAGCACCGGTTCAGTACCGGTGCGGTCCCACAGATGCACCGTTTTGCCGGGCCCGTCGTCCAGTGGGACCGGTGTCGCCGTCCTGACCAGCCGCCCCCGGATCGATTCGATCCTCACCTCGGAACCGATGATGTGTTCCCGGGTCAGTCCGTAGGCGGACCCGGCGATGACGCGGATGAAGTCACGTGAGCTGTCGGTGCACATGAAGACGCTGAATTCGAGACGGTGCAGCAAAGCGATGAGTTCCAGCATCGGCCGGTAGGTGAGCGACGGGTAGGGCTGGACGAACCGGGGGTGCAACGCCCGGCTCAGGAACGCGTGAGCCTGGTCCTGGTACTCGGTTGTGGTTTGTCCGTGAAAAAGCACACCCAGCTCCCGCAGCACCTGGTGGCCGGTAGCTCCGGCAGATGCGGCCGGCCCGCCCCGGCCCGATCGAGCCGCCAAAAATGCCGCCAGCGCCGTGTGCGGCTTCTCGCAGGCAAGCGTGCCGTCGTTGTCGAAAGCGGCGACTCGGTCCGCGACCGGTAGGGCGTCGGGGCCCACGGTGACCTGGTGAAGGAACGCGGTCAGGGACTGCCTGGCGGTCCCGTTACGCCAGGAAGGCAGATGGGCTGCAAGCTCGTCACGGTTCAAAGTCGCACAACCTTTCGCTGCGGTCACCTGGACAATCGATGTTGATTGACGATAGCGAAACCTTCACCCCCGTTCGGTCTTGGCTTCACTGACCCGCCATGTCATGCGTTCCTGGTGTGTCGTTTACCGGGGGTGGGTGCGGTGAGGGTGCCTTGTGCGGCCTTGGTCCCGGAGGCGCCGCCGCCCGGGCCGCGCAGGACATAGGCGACGCCGACCGCCACGACGGCGCCCAGTACCGGCCCGGCGAGGTAGACCCAGATGTGGGTGTAGTCGCAGCTCACCAGGGCCGGGCCGAGGCTGCGCGCCGGGTTCATCGATGCGCCGCTGACCGGGCTGGACCACAGGCCTGCCAGCACGATGTAGGCGCCGACTCCGAAAGCGGACAGGGCCCCGATGTTCTGCGCTGTCGAGGCGGTACCCAGGATGGTGCTGACCAGCCCCACGGTCAGCAGGGTTTCCACGAAGAATGCTTGGCCGCTGGTGAAACCCGCACCGGGCAGGGTCGCGCCCAAGTGGTCGTGCAGACCGAAGGCGACCCGCAGCAAAGCGCAGGCGCCGGTGGCGCCGACCAGCTGAGCGGCGATGTAGCCGGGGACGCGGCGCCACTGGAAGTCGCCGCGCATCGCGAAAGCCAGGGTGACTGCCGGGTTGAGGTGCGCCCCTGACACCGCACCCATGAACAAGATGACCGCCAGGACCAGCAGACCGGGTGCGGTGACCGCGGCGACGCGGCCGAGACCGCCGTGGGTGAGATCGTCGATGATTGCGCCGCCGGCACCGACCGTGACCAGTAAGAAGGTGCCGAAGAATTCGCTGAACAGGCGGCGGCCTTCGTAGCTCAGATCGGTGAAGTCCTGCGCCCAGACAGGTTCACGTTCCAGCAGCTCCCCGATCCGCGCGCCGTGCCGTCGGCGCAGCCGCTCCGCCCGATCGGATCGATCGGTCGCTGGTGTGTCGTTGGCCGCCGGCGGCGTCACAGGGTGGCGATCTTGACGGGAATGTCGGTGTTCTCGTCGGTGTGGTAGGACGCGCAGACCCGGTGATAGCCGTCGGCGATCTGCGCCGGCCGGCCGCGGGACAGAGCGCCCCGGACCAGCAGGCACGGCGACAACGGAGCTCCGTCGGCGATGTTGACCAAATCTGCGGCGACGTGCGGGTTCTCCGGGGGCAGCAGAGGTAGTCCGCAGGCCCGAAGAATGTCCTTGGCCTTGAAATACGTCAACGGCGCCTGCTTCAAGGCGGCCACCACCGTCCGGGTCCTTCTCGGTCCGGCCAGCAACGACAGGTAGGCCTGCGCAGCCGGATAGTCATGCAACTGCGGCCGGTTGAGCCACAGCACCTGCCGGTGCGCGATGTTCGTGCTCCCGGCGGAGGGCTCCTGCGCACCGCCGACATCGCCGGGAACCACAGCAACATGTGCAACAACATGTGCAACTCTTTTCACCATCGCGCGCCTCACTCCTGAAATTTCGGGTTCTCGATCTGAGTTCTCGATCGAGAAATCTTGCCACGGCTTGTCCCAGTGAGCATGAACCGACGGTCGGCCGGCGCCCCCGCGTCATTGGAAAAGCGGAGCTGCTCGAATTTTTCCAGGGACCAGGGCCCGATCTTGGCCAGCTTCGGCGAGCACGAATCGCGACTAGCGGGTGAGCGCGTCAGTTTGGTGGTCGACCACCGCTGATGCAGCAATGTGGGTGGGCCTCGTTTACCACAGAACCCCGGGTTCGGGCTGAGGCTCAAGTTTTGCAGGCGGCGGCGGCTCCGAATGGGATCGCCAAATGTCTGAGTTTCGGTTCGCCAGCGACTTGAACGTCAAGGGCAACGCATGCTGGTGTTGGACCTTTGATATCGAACCCGCCACCCAGCCGGTGTACGAACTCCCCGGGCAGGCTTGGAAGACAACGGACATCTCACCTTGAAGGTTCGAAGAACCTTGCTGCAACTTGAGGTAGGACCGCGCTGAGCGCGCCACCGTCACGGTGACCGTTTCACCGGCCTTCACCAAGGTGCCCATCTTGAAAAACTTTGACCCGCCCGGCCCGTCAGGAATCTGACCTCCACCGTA
>JBPCPG010000062.1:0-3031 GCA_050999445.1 Nakamurella sp.
AAGCACCGGCAGGTGTTGGATCTGGTTCATGTGAGGCACCCTTCGAATCAAACTTGAGCGTGCCTGACTCAATGCCGAGCGCTCCACCTTTGTTCCCACCGAGGCCGGGGCTTCGCCGTGAGCGAACCATCAGGGCATGCCAGCAGGAGACCACGTAGCCGAGTCCACCCGTGACGAACAGATCGACCTCCTCGCCCGCGGGCTGCGCGAATCTCGCACCGGCCGGCCGGCGCCGGCGACCGACGAGGAGTGGGCCTGGACCAAGGCCGGTTTCCCCGGCAACCACCTGGCGCTGCGTGCGGAGGCCGAACGCATGGTCGCTGACGGCACCCTGTACGAGGACTGAACCGAGGGCTACGACCGCCCGCTAGTTCGGCCAGCCGTAGTGGATGGCGGGGTTGAGGATCTGCCTTCCCCGTAGTTGAGCCCGCTCGAGCTCGGTCAGCCGGGCGGCATCGGCGGCCTCGTCCCACTGGTCGTTGATGACCGACACCTGCGTCTCGATGATCGCGCGTGCTTCTGCTGGGTCGAGCCGGTACTCGCGCGCGGCGTCCAGGCACGTCCGCAGCCGGCTCGCACGTGATCCGTCCCGACCGATCGCCATCGCCTGCGCTGCTTCCTCCCCTGACTGCGGCTGCGGGCATAGGTCGTAGGCCGGCGTCAGGGTCAGCATCCGACCGTCCCAGAACGCCGCATGATTGCGGGCATGGTCATCGGTATTCCCGATGCAGACGTTGAAAACGATGCGTCCGAAAAGCTCCCGCAGTGTCGATTGCGGGTCGGTGAAGCTCGACCGGATGGCGGTGGCCAGATCCGGGTAGGTCGCGTATCGCGCCATCATCTCGTCCAGACCGAGGATGGTCAGCGCGGAAATCATCAGGCGGCGCTGCCCGGACTGCCCGACGCGATCGAACCGCTCGACCAGCAGTACGTCCCGACCGCTCGATTCGATGACCTGCGTGTTCGGCACCTGTAGACCGACGCGACGAGCAAGCTCCATACCCACCGCTTCAGCCTTCACCACCGCGTAGGGATCTGTCGCTGAGGAAAGTTTGGCGATCCAGCCGCGCCGCCCGTCAGACAGAAGGACCTTCGGGCGAGCGCCACCGACCGAGGTGCCCCTGAGCAGTGCCATCGCCAACGGTTCGGAAGGCACGATGCCTTGCTCCAACAGCCGCGCCGCCTCTTGCAGTTCGCTCAGTGCAGCGGTCTCATGCCGCGGCCGGTACTGAATCGCGCTGCGTTGGAAGTCCAACGCACCGATCCGGTCCGACCCCGATTCCAGGAAGTAAGTCAGCTGGTCAATGTCCCCGGTGTCGGCCTCAGCCGTCAGATGGCCGGCCCGACGAGCGAGGATGACTCGTTGGCCCCACGCGTCGGGGCCGGCGTCGCGGATGCACGAGGCAATCCTGAGGCCGGGCAGCGGGTCGATCCGGCCTCTGCGCAGCGGCAACTCCGGCTCGTACAGCGAGATCGCGTCGGGGCGGTCGAGGTAGCTGCGGCCGTAGAGGAACGACACGATTCCGCGTTGGGCGTCGAGCCGGCCGGCGACCACCGGTGAGGTGACGCCAGGAA
The DNA here is from genome assembly GCA_050999445.1 of Nakamurella sp. GTDB lineage: Bacteria > Actinomycetota > Actinomycetes > Mycobacteriales > Nakamurellaceae > Nakamurella. The sequence goes on from JBPCPG010000062.1 coordinate 1,576, forward strand.
GCCTTACCCATACGAAAGCCGACTCAGCTGCGGCGGTATCAGAAGTTGTCATCGGCCGGCAGCCGGTCGGGGTAAACCCTGCTGGGCAGCAGAGCCAGCGTGTCTTGTCCCCGCCGGGCCAACGCCGCCAATTCGGGACCTTCGGCGCCGAAGAGGCTGATACCCAAAATGCTGGCGGCCTCGAATGCCACACCGATCGTTACGCCTGGGGAGCCGTGCTCGAGGTTGGAGATGGTGCGCACCGAGACACCTACACGTTCGGCCAGCCCCGCCGAAGTCCATCGGCGGTGGCGGCGGGCCAGGGCGATCTGGTTACCCAGCACCTGGACGGCGTCCAGGGTTTGCGGCGCGTATGCCCGCACGCTGTTCGGCATCAGGAGCCTCCAATCGGCAATGAAACGCTAGTAGCATCGATTTACTCTACATTTGTTGCCGATCCTTCGAGCGGCTTTTTTGATCCCCGCCACTCACTCGAACGCTGCGGTCGGGCGAGAACCGACCCGAACTGCTGCCGAGCTCGTCGACCGGCCGGGTACCCGGTCTCGGTCTCTCCGGGAGTCATGGATTGGGCAGCGGCGCAGCCGTGGTGGTGCGGGGACGAGCGCGGACGTGCAGGCGTTCGCCTTGCGGGCCGAACAGAACCAGAAGTTCTACCGGGTGCTGGTCGGCGTTGCCGAACCAGTGAGGGGTGTGGGTGTCGAACTCGGCGACTTCGCCTGGACGCATGGTGAGGTCCAGCTCGCCGAGGAAAAGGCGTAGTTGACCGTTCAGCACATACATCCACTCGTAGCCCTCGTGGCTCTGCAGCTCGGGTCGGCGGTGGCCCGGCGCGATGATGATCTTGTAGGCCTGCACCCCGCCCGGTCGGCGCGTCAGCGGCAGCATGGTTCGACCGTTGCGGGTGATCGGTTCGGGCTGGACCCGGGGGTCGCTGGTGGGCCGTTCGGTCAGCAGTTCGTCGACCGGCATGTCGTGGGCGCGGGCCAGTCGCAGCAACAGCTCCAGGGTGGGTTTCCGACCGCCGGACTCGAGTCTGGACAGGGTGCTCACCGACACTCCGCTCGCCTGCGAGAGTTGCGCGAGGGTGGCCCGGCGTTGTTCCCGCACGGCCCGCAACCGTGGACCAACCGTGGCAAGCATTTCCTCGATCGCGTCGCTCATGATGTCATTTGCCACTTCGGCAAGGCTATTTGTCAAATGCACCTCGCGTAGGCACCCTGAGTGCATGGACGAGATTAACGACAGGTATGACGTGATCGTGATCGGCGGGGGAGCCGCCGGGCTGGCCGGAGCGGTCGCGTGACTACGATCGCGCCGGTCGGTGTTGCCGGTCGATGCCGGTGACCCGCGCAACGCCGCTGCCGGCCACGTGCACAACTTCCTGACCCAGGAGGGCACGGGACCGGAGGAGCTCTACGCCTCGGGACGCGCCGAGGTGCGCTCCTACGGAGGCCAG
>JBPCPG010000115.1:0-8922 GCA_050999445.1 Nakamurella sp.
GATGAACTCCAGCGGGCCGTCGACCGGCTCAAAATGGAGGAGCTCGCCCTGGCCCGCGAGTCGGACGCCGCGTCCGGTGATCGGCTGGTGCGACTGCGCCGCGATCTGGCCGACCGCAACGAGCAGCTAGCTGCGTTGACCGCGCGCTGGGAGGCCGAGAAATCGGGCTTGAACCGGGTCGGCGAATTGAAGAAGTCCCTGGACGAACTTCGGATGCAGGCCGAGCGGGCGCAACGCGAGGGCGACCTGGCGAAGGCGTCCGAGTTGCTGTACGGCCGTATTCCGGCGCTCGAGAAAGAGTTGGCGGACGCCGCCGAGGAGGGCGCCGCAGAGGCGTCCGACAATGCCCTGCCACCCATGGTCTCCGAAGAGGTCGGTCCGGACGACATCGCCACGGTGATCGCGGCCTGGACCGGGATCCCGGCCGGCCGGCTGCTGGAGGGCGAGACCGCGAAGTTGCTGCGGATGGAGGACGACCTGTCACGACGGGTGGTTGGACAGGAAGCGGCGGTCCGCGCCGTCTCCGATGCGGTTCGTCGGGCGAGGGCCGGCATCTCGGACCCGGACCGGCCAACCGGCTCTTTCCTGTTCCTGGGCCCGACGGGGGTTGGCAAAACGGAGCTGGCCAAGGCGCTTGCCGATTTCCTGTTCGACGACGCCAGGGCAATGGTTCGGATAGACATGAGCGAGTATTCCGAGAAGCATTCGGTGGCAAGGCTTGTCGGTGCTCCTCCCGGATACGTCGGCTACGACCAGGGTGGACAGCTGACCGAGGCGGTGCGTCGGCGTCCGTACACCGTGATACTGCTCGACGAGGTGGAGAAAGCACATCCGGATGTGTTCGACGTACTGCTGCAGGTGCTGGATGACGGTCGGTTGACCGACGGGCAGGGCCGGACCGTCGACTTCCGGAACGTGGTGCTGATCCTGACTTCGAACCTGGGGAGCCAACACATCGTCGACCCGTCGCTGACCGACAAGGAGCGCCACGACGCAGTGATGGCCCGCGTTCGATCTGCATTCAAGCCGGAGTTCCTGAATCGGCTCGACGACGTGGTGTTCTTCAATGCCTTGAACATCGAGCAGATCGGGGCGATCGTGGACATCCAGGTCGGTCTACTGGCGGCCAGGCTTGCCTCCCGCCGTTTGACGCTCGAGGTCACCGACGGCGCTCGGGAATGGCTGGCGATCGACGGCTTCGACCCGATGTACGGAGCGCGGCCGCTGCGGCGACTGATCCAATCGGCGATCGGCGATCAGCTTGCGAAGGAACTACTGGCCGGGCAGATTCGCGACGGCGACACGGTTCTGGTGGACGCAGTACCCGGTGAGTCGCGACTGCAGGTCGGACCGGTGTACGACGTCTGACCCGGGTGAGCCGGCCACGCGTGCGTCGGCGGCACCCCATCCGGCCGCCGGTCGGCATCGAACCAGAAGTGCCCGGCGCCACCGGCCGGACGCCGGACCGCGACCCCCGACGCAGCGTCCGCATCTGGACGGGACGCCGGGCTCGCGTCGTCGAGAACCGCGACATCCGCGGCTGCACCGTTGACCAAGGAAGAGATGGCCGAGATGCCTTTGCGCACGACGAACGAAACCAGGCACTCGACAACATCACCCCGCGGCCAGACTCGACCGACAACCGCCGCTCGGCTTGCGGAACTGGTCTCGCCGGCGGTCGGCGGCAGCCTGCCGATTCGCTTGCGTGCCTGGGATGGCAGCGAGACCGGGCCAGAAACAGGGCCGGTGCTGATCGTGAATTCGCGTCGGGCGCTCCGCCGATTGTTGTATTCGCCCGGCGAACTCGGCTTGGCCGAGGCCTATATTTCCGGTGACATCGACGTGCAGGGCGACCTGGCGGAGGCACTGTCGACGGTGTGGAACGCGGCGAAAGCCGGTCAGGTCAGCCGACCGCACATCGGGATCACCCGATGGCCGAAACTGGCGGTGGCGGCCGCGAGACTGGGTGTGATCGGGTTGCGCCCGGCGGCTCCGGGTCAGGCTGCGTCGTTGACGGGCCGGCGGCACTCCCGCGCTCGGGACAAGGCGGCCATCGCGCACCACTATGACCTTTCGAACGACTTCTACGAGCTGTTGCTCGACGATTCGATGGCCTACTCGTGCGCGTACTACATCGACGGCCCTGGCGGTGATCTCGGGGTCGCGCAGAACGCCAAGCTGGACCTGATCTGCCGCAAGCTCGGTCTGCGGCAGGGCAGCAGACATCTGGACGTCGGCTGCGGCTGGGGATCGTTGATCTGTTATGCAGCAGCTCATTTCGGAACCCACTCCACCGGAGTGACGCTGTCCCGGCAGCAGTACGAGTACGTGACAAAGCGGGTAGCCGATGCCGGCCTGGCCGACCGGGTACAGGTGCGGCTCGCCGACTACCGCGAGCTGGATTCCGGCCTCGACGACGGCCAGTTCGACGCGGTGTCCACCATCGAGATGGGCGAGCACGTCGGTGACGCCGAGTATCCGACGTTCGCCGGCATTCTGCATCGGGTGCTCCGACCGGGCGGACGAGCCCTGGTCCAGCAGATGTCACGCGGCGAGAACGCCCCCGGTGGGGGGGCTTTCATCGAAACGTACATCGCGCCGGACATGCACATGAAGCCGTTGGGCACGACCGTCTCCCTGTTGGGCGCAGCCGGTCTGGAAGTGCGTGACGTGCATGCCCTGCGTGAGCACTACGACTGGACTGTCCGAGCCTGGGCCGAGGTTCTCGAGGAGCATTGGTCCGAAGTCGTCGAGATGATCGGCGAGGTGGGCGCCCGGGTCTGGCGGCTGTATCTGATCGGCGGAGCGCTGGCATTCGCCGAGAACCGAATGGGCGTCGATCAAATCCTTGCGGTTCGCCCGGACGACGCCGGTACGGCATCGATGGAACCGTCGCGACGGGTCTGGGAGCGATGAGCTTTCCGGTCGCGCAATTCTTCTTGGTTCTCGCAGGCAGTCTGGGCGCGGTGATCGTGGTGATGCTCGTTTCATTCACCATCGGCGCGCTGACCGGAAAGTATTCCGTGATCGACGCCATCTGGGGGCCCGGATTCGTCGCTGTCGTCGCTACCGCGTTCCTGCTGTCGATTGGTTTCGGCGATTCAACGCTTCGCTGGTTCGTCCTGGTTGCTGTTGGAGTGTGGGGCCTGCGTCTGGGCGGCTACATCCTGCTCCGTAATCACGGGCTTCCCGAAGACCCTCGCTATGTCGAGATGCTCGACGGTCACAGCCGGTTCCGGATCGTCGGCAAGGTGCAGGTGCCGCAAGGAGTTGCGATGTGGTTCGTGTCGATTCCGGTTCAGTTGGCCATGCTGCTCACCGGACCGGTCTGGTGGTTGGTGATCCTCGGCGCTACGGTCTGGCTGATCGGCGTAGCCTTCGAGTCCGTCGGAGATGCGCAATTGGCCGCCTTCAAGTCCGATCCGGCGAATACCGGCCGGTTGATGGATACCGGCCTATGGCGATATACCAGGCATCCGAACTATTTCGGCGACGCCGCCGTCTGGTGGGGGATCTTTCTCATGGTCGCGTGGTCGTGGATCGGCGCACTGACCGTGCTGTCGCCCCTGGTAATGACCTATCTGTTGGTGGCCAAGACCGGAAAGGCGCTGACCGAGAAGCGTTTGACCAATTCGAAGCCCGGCTATGCGGAGTATGTGCGGCGCACGTCCGGCTTCTTCCCGCTGCCACCGAAGAAGAGGGCAACGACATGACGATGATCGCCGTTGGCACGCGCGCATTCCTCCGGGAGCGCGGCCGCCTGAGACCTCCGCCGCGAGCATCGGTCATGCCCAGGGGATTGGACCTTCGCCGATCGCCAGCAGACGGCCGTTGAGTCGTCGGGAGCCGTTGGCGGTGACGGCGCAGCCGGCCTGCGAGTTTGCCGGCAAGATCCCTCCTTCCAGCTCCAAACCCGTGTCGTCGGTGACGCTGATCTGGACGTGCAACCTCTCCGCGTCGGTCTCGTCCTTTCGGCGGCCCCCGGTACCGGAGCGGCGCGAGCCTGGTCCGGCACAGCCTTCGTTCCTGCTTTCGGAACGACGATGGCCGCGAGCAGCACCGGACCGATGAGCATCACACCGATGCTTCGACGCGTCATGTCCCGGCACGCTACCCGCGGTTGTCGGGCAACCACTCGCGGTTCATCCACCCACAGACCATCCCGTGACGGCCGCCGACCTGGCCCTGCAAACACGGTGCTGCTGCCCTGAGTGTCAGCCGTCGGGATAGCGTCCTCTCATGCCCACTGCCATGGTCACCGGCGCCACCGCCGGTATCGGAGCCGCGTTTGCCCGACATCTGGCCGCGGACGGCTACCGGTTGGTGCTGGTGGCGCGGAACGAACAGCGGCTGAGCGAGGGTGCTGCCTTGCTGTTGTCGATGGGCGCACCCGCCGTCGAGACGATTCCGGCCGATCTCACGGTCCCGGAGCAGCGTGCGGCGGTGACCGAACGCCTCGCCGGCGACCCGATCGATCTGCTGATCAACAATGCCGGCATCGGGCTGGGCAAGGAGTTCCTGGACACGGATGAAGCGGAACTGCAGAACCAGATCGACATCAACGTGACCGCCGTTGTGATGCTGACCCACGCCGCGCTGCCCGGAATGGTTGCCCGCGGTCACGGCGCTGTGATCAACGTGGCTTCGATCGCAGGTCTGATCTCCGGTCGCGGCACCACCTACGCCGGCTCGAAGGCCTTTGTCGTCAGCCTGAGCGAGGGGCTGGCGATGTCCTTGGCGCCCACCGGCGTACGGGTGCAGGCGTTGTGCCCGGGATTCGTCCGGACCGAGTTCCACCAGCGGGCGTCCATCGACATGTCGAAGACACCGCCCGCTCTGTACGTCGATATCGACGAACTCGTCGTCACCTCTCTAGGTGATCTGCGAAAGAACAAGATCGTTTCGATACCGGGTCGGCTCTACAGCACGATTGCGGTACTGGCCCGGTTGTTCCCTCGCGGCGCCGTACGCCAGGCGGCAGCGCGGGTCAATAACAAGGGTCGGACCTGAACCGACGCCTCAGCCGGCCAGGAAGCTGAGCCGCACTTGTCGCTCGCGGTTGTCGACGTTCGTGTCGACGAGGCAGATCGACTGCCACACACCAAGTTGTAGCTCCCCGGTGAGCACCGGAACCGTGATCGACGGGGCGAGAAAGGCCGGCAGCACATGGTCTCGGCCATGCCCCGAGCTGCCGTGACGGTGCTGCCACTGATCGGTTCGGGGCAGCAACTGATCGATCGCGGCGAGCAGATCGTGATCACTACCGGCTCCGGTCTCGAGTATTGCGATACCGGCGGTCGCGTGCGGCACGAAGACGCTGAGCAGCCCATCTGCTCCCTCGGGAACGAACTCCCGGCAGGTCGACGTCAGATCGGAAACCTGGGGCCGACTTCCGGTTCGGACCGCGAACAATTGGCTGTGCATGCTCACCGATCTTGCCGTGCGTCTTCGAGGCACTCCGCCCCGGGCTCTGCACCGATCGGCGCCGACCGCATCTTTCCCTCGTTCAGGTCCGCGCAATCAGGAATGCACCCGAACAGATATGCACCCCAGCACGGTGTCCTTGCCGCCGGTCTCGGGCAACGGCCGCGAAATGACACAAACCCGATGCAGTCCGACGCGGGCGGGAACTGCAACGCTGAATCCGTGCGAGCCGGAGATGGAAAACGCGCGATTGACGTCGAGCCGGGGACGGTTCGCGATCGGAAGCGAAGCCATGACGCCGTCCACCACCACGATCTCCGAATTGGCGGCGGCGGATCGGGTCGGGTCGACCGACCAGCCCTTGACGCTGATCTGGGCTCGAGCGGCTGAGACGACGTCGAGGTGTCCGTACACCGAAGGATGACCGACGGCGGCAGAGGCCGATGGAGCGGCCGCGATCGAGATGACGGCGACGGCCGCCAGTGCGGCCGACCCGGTGCGGACCGAGCCGATCGTGCGTCGGATGGAGAACGATGCGGAACTGAAGCTGTGGGTCATGGCCTGCCTTCTTCGACGGAAGTCGTTGCGGCAAGTAGACGTTCGCTCCAGCGACTCGGTGGCTCGACACGGCGATTCGTGTCGAGTTCGTTACGCACTCGACATATCGCTGGCTCAGGCCCGCGCCGGCGGCCCCATCCGGAGCGGAACCCGAGCATCGAGCGCTGCAACCGCTCACCAGATGGCGAAGCGAAATCGCTGCTCGGGCCGGAGGTTCGAGACCCTGCAGAATGTGTCACGCTTGCCGGGTGAACCAAGCAACCCCTCGATCGCCTTCGTCTCCGCTCCGGACTGCGCCCGTTCCCGACGCAGCGGCCAGGGCCAGGCTGGCCGAGTTGGTCGGCGAACTCGCTGTGGTGCGCGGCCGCGTCACCCTGTCCTCCGGGCGGGAAGCGGACTATTACGTCGATCTGCGGCGGGTGACCCTGCACCACGAGGCCGGTCCGTTGATCGGTGTGCTGCTCCGCCAGTTGACCGCTGACTGGGCTTTCGACGCCGTCGGCGGTCTGACTCTCGGCGCCGATCCGGTGGCCGTTGCAGTTCTGCATGCCCCGGGCCGCCCCGTTGACGCCTTCGTCGTACGCAAGGAGGCGAAGTCCCACGGAATGCAGCGCCGGATCGAGGGGCCGGAAATCGCCGGCAAGCAGGTGCTCGTCGTCGAGGACACGACCACGACCGGGGCGTCACCACTGCAAGCGGTGCAGGCGGTTCGCGATGCCGGAGCCCACGTCGTGGGCGTGGCGACCATCGTCGATCGGGCGACCGGAGCAGATGCCGTGCTGGCGGAGCAGGGCCTTGCCTACCGGTATCTGCTCGGCCTCGGCGACCTCGGATCGAGCTGATCGGCGCGGTGGGCGACGCTTCCGAGTCGACGACCGACCAAGCTCCCGCCGACGAATCCGTCGAGGACGCAGCCGGGCCGACGGAGTGGACCGCCGTGCCCGACGTCGGCGTCGGGCCGCATCCGCAACCATGGCCCGACGATCCGAAGTTCGACCCGGAGCTGTTGGCGGCCGGTGACCGAAGGAATGTGGTGGACCGCTATCGCTACTGGCGGCGGGACGCGATCGTCGCCGACCTCGACGGCCGGCGGCATCGATTCCAGATCGCGATCGAGAATTTCGGGCATGATCACAACATCGGGACGGTAGTCCGGACGGCGAACGCCTTCGGGGCAGCGAGCGTCCACATCGTCGGCCGGCGTCGGTGGAATCGCCGCGGCGCGATGGTCACCGACCGATATCAGCATCTGCAGCATCACAGCGACATCGCGTCGCTGGCCTCGCATGCGGCAACATCGGGACTGGTGATCGTCGCGGTCGACAACACCTTCGGGTCAATACCGCTCGAGACGGCAGACCTGCCGTCGAATTGCCTGCTGTTGTTCGGGTCCGAGTCTCAAGGGTTGACGGCCGAGGCGCAGGGGGTTGCGGTGATGACCGTTTCGATCGCACAGTTCGGCTCCACCCGCTCCATCAATGCGGGCGTCGCGGCCGGCATCGCCATGCACGCCTGGGTCCGGCAGCACGCCGATCTCTCGCAGGCATGGTGAACCGGCGACGAGCTTCTCAGTCCGGCGACGCGGTCGCTGCGCAACGCTGCAGCCTCCGATCGAGATGACTTTTCTCAGCCGGGCTCTGGGTCAGTCAACGGCACTGCTCTGTTCATCTGTGCGCTCCGCAAGTGTTCGGACGGGGCCTGTTGCCCATGTCCTGCGCAGGGATGACGCAGCATCGGCAATGGATCGACAGTTGCGGCGGCCTCTTTCCGGTGATTTTTCTCAGGTCCGCGGTCGGGCAGTTTCACCCAGAACACAACCCGTCGGACGGTAGATTCCCGGGGTGAACCTCGACGTCTCGACCATCAGAAGCACTGCCATCTGGGCGCTGATCGTCATCGCCGTGATCAGCTTGCTGCTGGCCATCGTCATCAAGAAGATCGTCGGCAAGATCATCACCCTGGTGCTCGCCGCGATCATCGTGTTCCTCGGCTGGCAACAGCGGGCGAGGGTGGTCGACTACGCGAACCATCTTCAGACGAAGACCTGCGCGTCACAGCCGAGGTTCTTCGGGATCGACGTCACGTACCCGGGCTGCAAGTAGGGATTGTGAGCACGGATTCTGCGGTCACCTGGCTGACCTGGGTGCTGGCCGGCGGAGCCGCCGTCGCTCTGGTGTTGCTGGTGCTGATCCGCGGGTGGGCCGGGCGGACGATGGTGATCGGCGCGGCCGTCCTGCTGTTGCTACCGACCTTCGCCGTCCGCCAGCAGATCGGGTCGATTCCGATCGAGAACCCCGAACCGTTGTGCACCGGCGGAGTCGACTGGTTCGGCGTGCACCTGACCGGAGGGCAGCAGCTCTGCGCAAGGTATCGGTGAACCTCACGCGTGCGGGGGAGTGGCTGGCGCGACCCGCCTGCGGCTTCGCAGATGTAGCAGCGCCGGAACGGCGGACACCAGCACCACGACCACCACAGCGCCGACCAGGATGTAATCGATGTTGTTGGCGATGAACGTTATCTGTCCGAGGAAGTAACCGGCAACGGTCACGCCGGCCACCCAGACGACCCCGCCGAGAGCGGAATAGAGCGCGTAGACCCGGGTGTTCATCTTCGAGACGCCCGCCATGACGGTCGCCACGGTCCGGACGACCGGTACGAATCGGGCCAGGATCACAGCGACCCGTCCGTATTTCTCGAAGAACGCAGCTGACCTCTCCACGTACTCGTGCTTGAAGAATTTGGCATTCGGCTTGTCGAAGACCAGTGGACCGGCCTTGTAGCCGATGCCGTACCCGACCATGTTGCCGAGAAAGGCCGACGCCGCGAGGATCACGATTGCGACCACGATGTTGATGTGAAACTTCCCGGTTGCGACGAGCAGTCCGGAGATGAACAGCAGGGTGTCGCCCGGCAGGAAGAACCCGATCAGCAGGCCGCACT
>JBPCPG010000145.1:0-6315 GCA_050999445.1 Nakamurella sp.
CGGTTGTCAGCGGACCTGGTCAGGTGCACCGGGTGACGTGCACTACAGAGAAGAGGACTCCCCGTGGATATCAAGATCGGTGTGACGGACAGCGGACGTGAATTGGTCGTCACTTCTTCCTCGCAGCCGGATGAGATCGAGGCCCTGGTCAACGAGTCGCTGAAGAATCCGAACGGCACTCTGGTGCTGGTCGACGACAAAGGTCGTCGGGTGATCGTTCCATCGGCAAGGATCTCCTACATCGAAATCGCCCCCGCCGACGTCCGCCGGGTCGGGTTCTCCACGACCGGCTGAAAGGCCGCCGACCCCGCTGGTGGTCGGAATCAGAGGCCGGCCTGACCCGTGGACGTCGGTTGACTTCCGACGGGTCAGGGTTGGCGCGGAAATCGTGAAATTCCGCGCCAGGCCAGCGTCGAGAGCATCCCGATTGCCTCCGCCCGGGGCACGCCCGCGCCCTGGGTGAGCCAGTATCGGGCACTGACCTGCGAAAGACCCACCAGGGCTGCGGCCAGTAAACGGGAGCGCTCCAGGTCGACTCCGGTATCGGTGGTAATGGTGTCCGTGATCGCCGCGATGCAGGAATCGGTTGCCCGATCGACGATCTCCTCGACCATCGGCTGCCCCCGCAGATCGGATTCGAAAATCAGCCGATAGGCCTGGTCGTTGTTTGCGACGAACGTGAAGTAGGCCTCGACGGCCCGATGAACGCGTTCGTCATTGTCTCTGGTCTCATGAAGGGCCGCCCGCACCAGGCGGACCAGTTCGTCCGCCGACTCCGACAGCAGGGCCAAATACAGCTCCAGCTTCGACGGAAAGTGCTGGTAGAGAACCGGTTTGCTAACCCCCGCGCGATCGGCGATGTCGTCCATCGCGGCCGAGTGATAGCCCTGCGCGACGAATGCGCGCCTGGCTGCCGACAGGAGCTGGGCGCGCCGATCGGAACGCCTGAGCCGCGGCGTAACTCGCGAGGTCGGCTCGGCCACCTGCGACTCCTTCCGGGTAGCACAGTCCCATTTCCGTAAACACGGTCCCATTCCGAAAACACAGTCCGATGCCCGCGCTAGACCCCGAACAGGGTCATCACCCTACGCGGCGCAGGAGCCCCAGTGCCCGTGGCGAGATGGCGACTGCGATTTCTTCGGCGGCCGGTTTGGCTATCATCGGCCTCGTTTGGTCGGCACCGCGCTCTTGTGACCGACGACGATCGCTCCCTCCGCCGCCAGCGCCGCACCCTGCATATAGTTCGCCATACTGTGGTGCGCCGGGTCACCGAAAACTCTCTTGAGATTGGCGACGAGGCCGGTGCCGGCCACCAACGGAACGTTGGTTGCTGCGGCGATGTGATTACCGCCGAAAACCTGGGTAGCTGGGTCCGGCCCGAAGGGCTGTTGGAATCCGCTGATGTCCGACGCCAGTCGATCCGTGATCGGAAGCGTCACCGGGTCCTGGTCGTAGCTCAGGACGTAGACATCATCCGCGCCGACGGCTCGGTAGCCGGTGGCCGCGTTGGTGTCCCACCCGGCGCCCGGTGAGCCCATCAGCACGATCGAGTCCACCGGCACCGGGTACTGAGCAGCTTCGGAGACAGTGGTCGACCCCATCGAAAATCCCAGCACCGTGGTGCGGAGCGACGCTTGCGACATGGCCTTGATGGCGGTCAGGTCAGCGGCGAGCACCGGAGCGCCGGTCATGGCGCTGACAGCGCTTCCGGCCGCGACAGTGTCGCGAACTTCGGTACCCAACTGCGGGCTCGGATCTTTGCTCCAGGACATCGGGATGTCATACCCGTACCAGGCAACGACAGCCGTCGTTGTAGTGGGCGCCTGTCTGCCGGCTTCGTCCCGTAGGTCGCCGGCCAACTGCAGACCGCCGGCCATTGCCGACGGCGAATTGGCGATGCCCGGAACGACGACGGCCACGTTCGTCGCCGTCGTGAGATCGCCAACCGAGATTCCGGCCCGACCCTGGCCGTTGAAGGCAGCCGAGTCGTAGACCACGAGCTGCGCCGTTCCGGCCCGATCTCCGGCCCCGCGCAGCGATTGCACGATCGACATCGCGAATTCCATCCGAACCGGATCGGTGCCATGGAGATCCGCAGCCAGCAGCGCCCGATTGTGCACATCGGCGCGATGCGCCGGGTTCATCACCGGATCGGGGGGCAGCAGGGCGGTCGGGCCGGCTCGCAGGCCATCCGGGCCAAGGGTCGGATCACCGGCCAAGGCAGACCGTAGGCCTTGCACTGCAGCCTCGACCGTCGCTGTCCGCCCGGCCAGGGCGTGTTGCAGATCCATCAGGATTTGAGCTTTCTGGACTTCGTCTGCCAGGTGTCCGCCGGTACCGACCAGAGCACCCAGCAGATGAGTCAGAGGAGCCGGCGTCTCCCTCGCCAGTCGGGCTCTTGCCAGCAAAACGTCCTGGCGCGCATCGGAAACGGCGCGCTCCACAATCAGGCAGACCGAGTCGATCGCTCTGCTCTGGCCGAGCAGCAGGGCTGCTGTCAGCCGGCCGGTGCACATCAACCTGTCGATCCCGTTCCTCGGTGTTGTCGCCGACCAGCCCCTGGCGACCTCACCGACCGCCGGTTCGCCGGTGGCGCACGCCGTATCGAGATTGCGCGCGACCCACGAGAAATGATCCGCGGCCCGACGCAAGACGCTGGGATCCATGGCGAGGAGCGCGTCCAGGCCCACCCGCGTGTCAGGCCCATCGATTCCACCGACATCCAGATGCTCCACCGGGAAGCTCATCGAGGGCCTCTGGTGAGACCGGTTTCCAGGTGCTCGAACTGGCTCGCGGTGTGGAGCAGGTTGTCTCCGATGGTCGTTGCGATGACGGCCAGCGCAGTCGCCGCATCGCGAGCCTGGGAACCCCGCCGAATCACCAGCTCGACCACCTCGATCGCGGCGGCGGAGGTTCCCAGGCTGTAGTTGCCCACCGATGGGAGCGGACCACCGGTGCCCGGAGAAAATTCCTCACCGGTTCGCTGCAGGGTGGCGGCGGCACGGCGTATCCAGTCGGTATCGACCTGGAGATCTGGTTCTGTCGACATTGCGTGCCCTTTCCGAGTGCGCCAGGTTGCCTCACCCCGGTGTGCCGTCGATTCTTCGGAGCGGCTGTCGGGTCGGACCAGCTCACCCTGGGAAATGTGGATCGGCGAGGGGTATGTGCACAGGTTCCAATGCGAGGATGGCTCGATGAGGGCTGACCGGCCGGCATCCGACGCGGCTTCGCGCGACGCGTTGGGTCGCTGGTCGACGGCGACCTTGCACGCCGCGGAGCCTGTCGGGATACTCGGTGTTGCCGACGAACCGCCTCCGGGTCGGATCGAGATGGTTGACGGACGCGGCGTCTACGTCCGCTGTACAGCGGATTCACCGGCTGGAAACAGGTACCGCCCGGCGGGAGGTAGCGGGGAGCCGATCGATGGCACGGCGGACCCCAGTGCCGACCGCAATTCCGAAGGTGATGCGAATCTGGCGGGGTCGATCGATGGGCCGGACGCTTGGTACATCCACGGCCTAGCCGGCTCATCCACCAACTGGACGTCCCTGGCGGAGGCGCTGTCCGGTCACGCCACCGGCTACTCCGTGGATCTGCCGGGCCACGGGCGTTCCGATCCACCGCCCCGCGGCAGGTACTCCATTCGCGACAACGCTGATCTGGTCGCAGCATTGATCCGGCGCCGCTCGCGCAGCCCGGTTCATCTCGTCGGCAATTCATTCGGCGGTGTGATCAGTACCTGTCTGGCCGCTCGGCATCCGCGGCTGGTGGCGTCCCTGACCGTGATCTCTCCGGCTGTGCCGGACCTGCGGCTCACGAGGGATCGCGGCGCGGACCCGATCCTCGGATTGTTGCTCCTGCCCGGCACCGCCGGGATCGCAGAGAGGAAACTCAGCGCTCTGAGTCCGATGGCGAGAGCAAGAGGGATGGGGCGAATCTGCTATGGCAACCCCGAACTCATCTTGGACTCGGATTATGAAGCAGCGGCCGCCGATCTCGCCTGGAGAGCGGAGCTGCCGTGGGCGCACAGCGCCACGATCGGCTCGTTGCGGGGGCTCCTGCGGTCCTACTTCGGGCGGAGTTCATCCTTCCGCGCTGATGCGGCAAAGGTTTCGGTGCCGGCTCTGGTGATCTGGGGCACCCGGGATGCCCTTGTCGACGTCCGACTCGCGAAGACGACCTCGTCGTGGTTCAGCAGCTGTTCGTTGCTGATTTTGCCTGGTGTGGGGCACACGGCGCAGATGGAGGAGCCTGTCCTCACCGCTCGTGCGGTGGCGCGACTGTGGATGGTCGCAGGCGAGTCGCACGTCGGCGCAACAGCGGTTGTGGCAACCTCGTGGGTGTGACGCGTTCTGGCAAAGGGAGAAGTCGACCGTACGCCGGGGGGTCGTGGGCGCGTCGGTCGAGCGGTTCCGCGCAACCCGGATCCAGGCAGGCGAGGCAGCAGCAACCCGGACCCAGGAAAGCTAGTCCGACCGTGGACCGGTCCGCGTCAGTCGGTCGGTCCACGCTCTGGGCTGACGCTGAGAGCCAAACGACTGTGCCGCAACCACTCAGGGCAAGCTGGGATCCGGTGGACCAGAAACCGCGCGGTCCGGCCAGACCGCGCCCGGTTCGCGGTGGTCGTCGGCGTAGCGCCATCGGTTGGTTCTTCCATCACTATCGCTGGCGCGCCTACGCCGTCCCGGTTCTCACCGCATTGACCGTTCTGGTCATCGTTCAGGTGAGCAAGCCGCCGATTCGGTCGGATGCCGTCGCCTCGGGCGTTCCCACCGCGATCACGACCCTGATCAGCGCGGCCAATGCGACCACGCCCGCGCCACCCGACCGGAGGCCGTCTCCAGCGGCGGCTGCCCTTGCACCTGCGTCTGCTGAACTTCCCACCGGCAATCCCCCCGCCATTCCGACGACGTCGGCCCCGGCAACGACGTCGGCCGCGCCAACGACGCCGGCTAATCCGACCGCTGTGGCCAAGGCGACGGCGCCGGCAGCCCCGATCCCCGACCCGAACGGCACCTCCGGGAACCTCCGGTCGGCGGTTCTTCCATCTGGCAACCCCTTCGTGGCTAAGGGAAGTAACACCTGGCACGTGGTCCGGGGCACCACGCCGCCCATGGGGTCGGGTGGCGCCAAGTTCACCTTCACCGTCGAAGTCGAGGACGGCATCGAAAGCGCGCCCGACGACCTGAAGTTTGCGACCCTTGTGGACGCTGCGCTCGCCGATTCGCGGTCCTGGATAGGTTCGGGCAATTTCACCCTGCAGCGAATCGACGCCGGTCAGCCGTCCTTCCGCGTCTCGCTGACCAGCCAACTCACGACCCGCGGCGACGCCCTGTGCGGCTGGCAGATCCAGTACGAGGCGTCCTGCTATGCCCGCGCTGTGCACCGGGTGGCGATCAACAACGCCAGGTGGACCAGGGGCGCGGCGTCCTTCGACGGCGATCTGGCGTCCTACCGCGTCTATGCGATCAATCACGAGGTCGGCCATGCGCTCGGATTCATGCATCAGGCTTGCCAGCGCACCGGTGGACCCGCGCCGGTGATGATGCAGCAGTCCTGGTCTACGTCAAACAACGATCTGGCGCCCTTCTCCAATCCACAAGTGATCCAGCCGGACGGAAAGGTGTGCCGGTTCAACCCCTTTCCTTATCCGCTCGGGTCCGTTTTCGGCGCCCCGAAGGCAGCTGGAGCCCCCCCGAGCGGATGAGGTCGGCGTAGCGGTGGGGCATTCCTGCGCTGGACGAGCTCGCCGGGAAGAATTCGGCCGTCCTTCCAGTTGAGGAAGATTTGGGGGCGCAGCCGCTTCGGCGGCCGGTCCCTGTGAGGCAGACTGGTCCGGCTGCGTGCGTCCTTCGTGCTTGAGGAGAGAATTATCGTGACATCTCTACCCCCCCTTGTTGACCCCGCCGACTCGCTGAGCAAGACCGAGGTCGAGCGCTACTCGCGGCATCTGATCATTCCGGACGTCGGCATGATCGGTCAGAAGCGACTCAAGAACGCCAAGGTCCTCGTGGTCGGCGCCGGCGGACTAGGCTCTCCGGCCCTGCTATACCTGGCAGCGGCGGGAGTTGGGACGCTCGGGATCCTCGATTTCGATGTCGTCGACGAGTCCAATCTGCAACGTCAGGTGATCCATGGGCAGTCCGACGTCGGCAAGTCGAAGGCGGTGTCCGCAGCCGAGTCGGTAGCCGAGATCAATCCGTTCGTCGAGGTCATCCTGCATACGGATCGATTGGAGTCGAGCAACGCGCTGGAGATCTTTGCCGGCTATGACCTGATCCTGGACGGCACCGACAATTTCGCGACCCGGTACCT
>JBPCPG010000200.1:0-14594 GCA_050999445.1 Nakamurella sp.
GCACGAATGCCGGCCCCGCCGGGGACAACGGGATTCTGGTCAAGTTGCTCGACCCGGCCCAGCGACTCCCGGTGCATGTGCACCCGGACCGCAATTTCGCCAACTCCCATCTCGACTGTCCGTACGGGAAGACCGAGGCCTGGTTCGTACTGGCCACTTCCGGCGAGCACCCATCAGTCTGGCTCGGCTGGGGCGAACCGGTGGACGAGGCGGAACTGCGCAGCCGGGTCGAAGCGCAGGATTCGGAGTGGATGCTCTCCAGGATGAACCGGATCGGGGTGCGGCCCGGCGATGGCATCCTGGTGCCGGCCGGTACGGCCCACGCCATTGGCGATGGCGTCTTCGTAGCGGAAGTGCAAGAGCCGACAGATTTCTCGATACTGCGGGCGTGGTCGGTCACCACGGCAACGCGGGAGGAGTCGCACCTCGATCTCGGTATGTCGTTGGCACTGTCCGCCATGAACTACGCCGCCTTCACCCCGGACGACCTCGCCGCGCTGGTCACGCACACGGACCTGGCGAGCACCAGTCCTGCGGCGCAGCCGCTACTGGCCCGGGGCGCAGAACCGTTCTTCCGGCTCGACTTGTTGGCACCCGAGGCGTTGGCCCCCGAGGGGTCGGCGGAGGCTGCGGTTCTGGTCCCCGGAGAGTCGGCGGCCGGTCAGCCGACAGCGCGGGGAAGGGATCGGCCCGGTGTGCCTGCGGGCTTCGCGGTCGCCATCGTCCTGGACGGCGCGGGCGAGATGCGGTCGGCCGACGGTGATGTGGTGCCGGTTGGCCGCGGGCAGGTCTTTGCCGTACCGGCCGACTTCGGCGACTGGAAGGTATCGGGAAAGGTCCGCGTGCTCAGCTGCCGCCCGGGCGCCGGATGGCCCCAGACGCTGCTCCGGTCGACCAATAGCCTGCCCGACCGGAAGTCCGAGCGCTCAGCACCGGTGGAACCGCCGGCATGACCGCTTTCGCGTTGCCTACGCCGATCCTGCTGGGCGTCGATGTCGGCACCTCCGACTCGAAAGTGCTGCCCACAAAGTCACCGGCGAACAGATCGCGGCGGTATGAACGCCGACGGTCATCGCCAAACCGGCTTGGCAGGGGCACCAGCGGCTTCATGGCCGGACCTTCGTCTGGAAGGAAGCGATAGGGATGAGCGGACCAGCTCGTCGGACCTTTCTGGCCGACGAGGGACGACGTCGTCTCGACAACCTCGTCCAGGTGATCGACGGGCGTGCGCGCCCCTACATGGAGGTGACAGCGCGGTGACCCCCATTCTCGAGGCGCGCGGATTGTCCAGGAGTTTCGGCCACGTCCGGGCCCTTGACAACACCGACTTCGATGTCGGTGCCGGCGAGGTGGTTGCCCTCATCGGCGACAACGGTGCCGGCAAATCGACAATGGTCAAAGCTCTTTCGGGCAACCTGCAACTCGACGAAGGCGAAATCTTCTTCGAGGGCAACCGGATCGAGATGACCAGCCCGCAACAGGTCTCGGCGCTCGGCATCGAGGTCGTCTACCAGGATCTGGCCCTGGCGCCGCATCTGGACCCGGCACAGAACGTCTTCCTCGGACGGGAACTGCCGGCCAAGGGCATTCTCGGCAGATTCGGCTTCATGGACAAGAAGGAGATGCGGCGGCAGGCGCGCGCCTCGTTCGACGAACTGGGAGCGACAGTCGGATCGCTCACCACACCGGTGGGTTCCATGTCCGGAGGACAGCGCCAAGGTATCGCGATCGCGAGAGCGATCGCCTGGGCCTCCAAGGTGGTGTTCCTGGATGAACCGACCGCAGCGCTCGGCGTCGTGCAGACGAAGAACGTCCTGGAGACGATCAAGCGGGTTCGCGACAGAGGCATTGCCGTTGTGTTGATCTCGCACTCCATGCCGCACGTCCTTGAAGTCTCCGATCGGGTTCAGGTGATGCGGCTCGGCCGGCGGGTCGCGACCCTGCAGACCAAGGATGCGTCGGTGGAACAACTTGTCGGCGCCATGACCGGCGCCCTCGACATCGGAGCGGGGAGCGCAGCGTGACCAGCACAGTGTCCAACGCACCGGTGGTCGACACCGGTGAGCGCAACGAGTCCTTTCTCCGCCGCATCGCCAACACGCAGTCCATCTGGATCCTCGGCGTCCTGGTCGTCATCGTCGCCTTCTTCGCGATCACCGGAGGCGGTCGGTTCTTCTCCACCGGCAATTTCTCACTCATCAGTCAGAACATCTCTGTGCTGGCGGTGATCGGTGTCGGAATGACGTTCGTGATCATCACGTCCGGCATCGACCTCTCGGTGGGCTCCGTACTGGTCTTCTCGTCGGTGATGTCGGCCAAGGTGATGGCGGCGATCGGAGGCAACAGCGTCGGTGTCATCGCGGTGGGCGTACTGGTCGCCGTCGTTTCGGGCGCCGCCTGGGGTTGGCTCAACGGATTCCTGGTTGCAAAGGCCAGGGTGCCTGCCCTGATCGTCACCCTGGGCACGCTGTCCATTGCCCTCGCCCTGGCACAGGTGATCACCAATGCCATCGACGTCGGTGTCGACGCAACATCGCTGAAGGATTTCGGCATCTATACGAAATTCCTCGGTATCCCATCGTTACCATTTGTTGCCCTGATTGTGGTGATAATCGGTGGAATAATGTTGCATCGAACGAAGTTCGGCCTGTATACCTATGCGGTCGGCTCGAACGAGGAGGCAGCGAAACGGGTCGGCGTCAAGGTAAATCGCCACCTCATCGCTGTCTACATGATGTCGGGATTTCTCTCCGGTCTCGGTGCTGTCATGTATCTCTCGCAGTTCGGTACCACCACTATCGGAGGCCTGACGCTCACCAACCTGAATGTCATTTCCGCAGTGGTCATCGGCGGAACATCCATTTTTGGCGGCCAGGGTTCGATGTTCGGAACCATCGTCGGACTGTTCATTCCCGCTGTCTTGCAGTCGGGCTTCGTCATCATCGGCGTCTCACCGTATTGGCAGGGCGCAGCGCTCGGTGTGGTGCTGATCGCTGCCGTGTATGTCGACCAGACCCGCCGGGTAGCAGCCCTTCGCGGGTCGAAATCCTCCAGCCGTCCCGGCAAGAAGTCGGGCCGGACACAATGATGGGAAACGCAATGAAAGGAAACGCAATGAAGCGGTCCCACGTAATCGGCGTTGCCGCCAGCGCGGCTCTGACCCTGGCGCTGGCCGGTTGTTCGTCGTCCAAACCGGCAGACGCCAGTTCGCCCTCGGCGGCCTCGGCTGCCTCGTCGGCTGCCGGTCCGGCGTCGTCGGCCGGCCCCGCATCCTCTGCCGGCCCCGCATCCTCTGCCAGCCCGGCATCGTCGGCCGGTCCCGCATCGTCGGCGCCCGGGTCTTCTGCCGCCGCGCCGGCAAAGGCCAAGAAGAACTACAACATCTCGTTCATCCAGGGTGTGGCCGGCGACAATTTCTACATCACCATGGACTGCGGCATCCAGGCCGAGGCCAAGAAGCTCGGCGTCACGGTCAAGACGCAGGGCCCGGCCAAGTTCGACGCCACCCTGCAGAAGCCGATTCTGGACTCCGTTGTGCAGACAAAACCCGACGCCATCCTGATTGCGCCGACCGACGTCAAGGCCATGCAGGCGCCGTTGGCCGCTGCTGCCCAGGCGGGCATCAAACTCGTCATGGTCGACACCACGGTCTCCGACCCCTCGATCGCCGCCTCCCAGGTCGCCTCGGACAACAACGGCGGCGGCGCCGCGGCTTTCAAGGCGATCAAGGAGCTCGCTCCCAAGGGAGGCAAAGTCCTGGTGATCTCCGTCAAGCCGGGCATCTCCACCACCGACGCCCGGGTTGCCGGCTTCAATGACGCGGTCAAGGCTGACCCGACGTTCAAGAACCTTGGCGTCCAATTCGACAACGACGACCCAACCACCGCCGCACAGGTGGTCGCCGCGGCGCTGCAGAAGGACCCCGACATCGTCGGAATCTTCGCGACCAACCTGTTCTCCGCCGAAGGCTCGGCCACCGGCGTCAAGCAGGCCGGCAAGGGCGGACAGGTCAAGATCGTCGGTTTCGACGCCGGCCCGGCCCAGATCAAGGATCTCAAGGACGGCACCGTGCAGGCCCTCGTCGCCCAGCAGCCGGGCACGATCGGAACGGATGGCCTGGACCAGGCGATCGCCGCGCTCGACGGCGGCACGGTCAAAGCCAAGATCCAGACCGGCTTCTCGATCATCACCAAGGACAACGTCGAGGGAACGAAGGACGCCTACAAGGCGGCGTGCTGAGATAGGGCTACCAACGGGTCCCCGCTCCGGTCAGCTCGCGCTGGATCGGAGCAGGGGCCCTTTGCTGCGCGGCACCGATGGAGATTTCCCACCGCACCAGCCGCTCAGCGTGGGGTTCATCCCGCTGCGAGCTCCGGATCCTGCGCCTGTAGCCGAGCGAGCGTGGCCGGATCCTGCATCTTCATCCAGGCGATCAGATCGCGGAACGGGACGCAGTAGGTGTCCGGCTTCCCGCAGTTGGCCAGCACGAATTTGCCAATTGCGTTGGAGTAGGCATTGTTGTTCCAGGCATTGAAATGGTTGCCCAGGATCAGCGGCGCCCGATTTCCCTTGTACGTGGCGTTGTACATGTCCTGGTACGTGGCGATCACCTGGGCCGAATCGGTTGCGCTGTCCGCCTGGCTCACACCCTTCGAGCTGGCATTGCGCTGGGTGTAGTAGAAGTTGTAATCCATGGTGATCTGGAAGTGGCTGGTGCCGTGGATCGGGAACTCGGCCATGCCGATCTGCCAGATGTTGTTGCCCTTGGACTGTTTCGGCCAGGAGACTCCGCGTCGGGTGAACGACGAGTCGTATTCCAGACCATGTGCCTTCAGCGCCGGAAACAGGTCAGCGGCGTCGCCCTCGAGGCAGGGCGTGCGCTCACCTTTGATGTCAGCCGCCGTCAGGTTGAGTTTGGGCGACGCCGGCAAGTTGTTGTTCGCGTCGACGTTCTTGATCAGCCCGAAGAACTGATCCAGCTCGTTGTTCCAGTCAGCGGTGTTCCAGTCTTTGCCGCCAGGCGGGTTGTCGCTGCAGAAGTGGCCGTTGAAATGGGTGCCGATCTCATTGCCCTTGGCCAGCGAAGCGTTCAGATCCGCGATCTCGACCGGCAGATCGGCGGGCTGGTTCCAGCCGATCGACGCCTTTCCGACACCGTGCCCGGGGCCCTGGTACTTGGACTTCGTCGCGTCGCTCAACATGTAGGTGCCGGACAGGAAACCGGTGAAGTGGAACGGCACCTTGCTCATGATGTCGAACCAGTACTGCCACTTCTCGTGCCAGCCGACTCCGTCGAAGCTCACCACGATGAACTGCGGCGGCTTCTCCCCCGGTTTGAGCTTGGTCGGCACGAAACCGTCGGGCAACGCCCCGGCCGCCGCTGTATTTCCAGTAGTTGCAGCCGGCGCCGAAGTGGTCGTGCCGGGGTGCGCCTTGGTGGAGGTTCCCGGTTTTCCGGTCGAAGTCGAGGGTTTTCCCGGCTTGCCGGAGGTGGAGCCGACACTGGCCGTGGGGCCGACTGCAGCCGACGAACGAACCGTGACGTTGCTGGTGACGGTCACCGCACTGTCGCCGGCACTACTGCAGGCCGAGAGCACCAGGGCAGAGCACATGGCCACCCCCACCGCAGCCAGTCTGGTCCGGGATGTCCACGGTCGTCGTCTCACAAAATCCTCCAGGAGCAGTACGTTTACTAGTTGTCAGCGAGGGAATGATCAGTATTCCAGGTGGGCGGCAGCGCTTCGCGCGGGCGACACCGGCTCGGCGGCGCCCAGTCTCCGCAAGCGTCGTCGTACGTCGTCCTCCGATACCGCCGATGAGGCGAGGGTATTTCCTCAGGCGGGTGAACACACTCCCGGGAAGGACGTGTGCCGGCCCAACGGGTTCCCGGTCGGATCAACATGGCAACCGGTCGGCGCACCGCTGTGCAGCGATCGGCACGCCCCCCGATCCGCACAGTCGCTTCGCCAGGGGAATTCCCACCTCCGGGACGCCCGGTCCACAGCCCGCACTCACGCTCACCCGCCTACGCTGGGCGTCGCCATGACGATGACACCGGACTCCCTGCACCCCCGTCCCCGGCGCACCGCCGGCCGGCTACTGGGCATTGCGCCCGAGAACGACCTCCAGCTCACCGAGCGACGGGAATCGTCCCGGTCCATCGGTATCGAGATCACCCTCGTCTTCCTCATCACACTCGGCATGAGCGGTCTGACGTCGCTGGTCAGCCTCATCGAAACGTCGATCAAGGCCGCCCAGGCCAAGACGGTGATCAGCCATTACGTCATCGCGGTGGCAGCTCCGAAATCGACCGTCAACTACGTCGACCTGGTCTACCAACTGCTGAGCATCACCAAGGGCCTGGCCGAGGGTGCGCTGGGCCTCTATCTGCTGTGGCGCGCCGGATTCGCGCTGTCCAGACGACTCGGCCTGAACCTGCAGCGCCCCGGCTGGGACACCGGGCTCGGCTTCGGCCTCGCCGCGCTGATCGGCATCCCTGGCCTCGGGCTCTACCTGCTGTCGCAACATCTCGGCTTCAGCCTGACGGTGCAGGCGTCGACCATGACCGACGTCTGGTGGCGGGTTCCGGTGACGGTACTGATCGCCGTCGAGAACGGCTTTCTGGAGGAGGTGTTGGTGGTCGGTTACCTGACCACCAGGCTGCAGCAGGTGCGGTGGCCGACCGTCGCCGTCATACTTGGTAGTGCCGTCCTGCGCGGCACGTATCACCTCTACCAGGGGTACGGAGCCTTCGTCGGCAACGCCATCATGGGCATCATCTTCGCCTGGTTCTACCTGAGATTCCGTCGGCTCTGGCCGCTCGTCATCGCGCACACCCTGATCGACACCGTCACCTTGGTCGCTTATCCGCTGCTCAAAGGGCACGTCAGCTGGTTGCCGTGACCTACCGCAGGGTGAACTGCCGGCCCAGAATGCCGTCGCGTGCGCGACGCTGAGCCGAGGTCAACGGCTCGTCGACCGCCAGCGCCGTTTCCAACCGGACGCCGAACTCGCGGACCGGACCGTCCCACTCGGACGGATGCGCGTCGCGATCGAGATCCCAGACCGGCACCAGCCGGCCGTGCGCACGGAACGATCCGACGTACCGGGAGCCCTCTCCGAGATCGAGTTCGTTGTCGACGGAGAGCCGGGCCAGTGCGGCCATCAGCGGCTGCTCGTCGTCCGGTCGCACCCAGCGCAGATGTGCCTTGTCGCCGGCGTCGACCCAGTAGGCGCCGGGTAGTCCGGCGACCCTGGCGGTCGGCATGATCGCAGTGTTCGCCCGCTCCAACGACGCTGCCACCTCGCTACCTGGCTCCGGCTCTTCCTCGAGCCACCAGGCGAAGGTGTCGTGCACCGTGACGTCGAACGGCTCGTTCACGATCAGGTCGGCCAAGCGCCGGCCGACGGTGGCGCGCGGCACCACCGACAACACGCTCGACGGTTCGGCGGTCAGCGCCCACTCCAGAGCGGCGGCGAGGTCGCGGGACAGGTCGCCGGAGTGCGTCTGCACCTGCATTCCGAGCAGGATCGAACCATCCGACCTGGTCAGTCCGGCGGCGGCGGCAGGAAGCACAGAGGCCAGCGTGATCGACGGACCGCCCGCCACCGGTTCGAGCAGGGTCAACGGCACCGTGGCCGACGGAACGAACTCCCGCAGAGCGATCAACTCCGTCTCGCCGGCGAGGCCCTCGAAGGGGCGGGCGACGATCATCTCAGCGGCGTCGGCGGCACCATGGCAGGCCTTGTAACGACGACCCGAACCGCACGGACACGGGCTTCTCGGACTCATCGGCGTGGCATCGGTTCCACTGGGGTCGCTCGTCGAACCTGCCGACGCGGGCGCCATGTTGTTCTTGGTCTTCTTGGACACAACCTCACCGTATCGGACCGTTTCCCCGTCAGCAGACCGGACGAAGCGCCGAGCCCCTGGATGGATACAGCTCGGCGAGCCGTTCATCGACTCGAGCGCTGGTGCAATCCGGCTGCGCGCCACTAGTGTTCAGAGCATCGGGGGCGTCGGGTCTTCCGGCCTTGGTGTGATTTTGCGCTGCGTGATCGGTCGATTGCCCACCGGCGCTGTCGAGAGGCCGACGATTCGAAGACCCCACCAGCGGCACACCCTGAGGATGATCACTTTGCCGATCGATGACGTGTGGCAGACCGGCGATTCGGTGACCGGCATACCCGGCCAGCGAGAACCAATGCCTGATCGGTCCGGCTCCGAAGCGGTGTCCGCAGCCTCTGCACCCGGCTCTGCCGCGACGGGCCAGCGACCGTCCGATCGAACCGACTTCCACTCCTGGCCGGACCTGCCGCCCCTGCCCGTGCTCCGTCCGCTGCCCTCGATCCGCCCGTTGAGCGGGTGGCTCGGCCTGCCAGAAGCCCCCGCCCCTGATCGGACAACGCGTCCCGCTGGTCCTGGGCCAACAGCTGCGCCACCTCCTACGGCGCCGGTAGGGCACGCTGCTCGGACCGCCGACCAGGCCACGAACGCCGGCGCGACCCCCGCCGACTCGCGAGCCATCGAGTCGGGCCGTAACGAAGGCGCATCGCCGACCCAGGCGCCGCTGACCCAGGCACCACTGACCCAGGCACCACTGACCCAGGCACCACTGATCCAGGCACCGCTGATCCAGGCACCGCGCCGCCGGCGGCGAGCGCCTGAGCCGATGCCGGTCGATCAGAGCGACGACGCTCCGCGGCGGCACGCCGAAGCCCACTCGTCCGTGCGGTCCTCATCCGAACAAGCCGGGCCGGCGAGGCGACGCGTTCTGGTGATCGGTGGCAGTGGGACCGTCGGTAGCGCGGTGGTGCGTGCACTGACCACACAGGGTGCCAGAGTTGCCGTGCACAGCGAAGGCCGAGCCGCAGAAGCGGACCAACTGGTCGCCACGCTGCCCGGCGAGGGGCACCTGGGAGTAGCGGCCGACCTGTCCGACGGCGACGCGGTGGCCGGACTCGTCCGTTTCGTGGATGCTGCCTTCGAGGGACTCGATGTGGTGATCAACGCGGCGTCCGACGAGTCGGCTGCTTCGCCGTCGATTCTGGGCAGCTCCCTGACCGAATGGACCGACGCCTGGACGGCGAGCCTGACCTTCGACGTGCTCGGCGCGGCCACCGTCGCCCACGCTGCCGCCAACGCCTTCGTCGAACGAGGGAAGGGCGGACGGATCATCTTGCTGGCGGCAAGGGGCAGACCGTTCGGGCAGCGGCGCGGATCGGTGACGGCCGCCACCGAGGAGTGCGTTGCGGCCCTCGGCGCGGCCCTCGCGACCGAGTTGGCCCCACACGGCGTCAGCGTCACAGTGATCGCCTCCGGTTCGGCCGCGGCGCCGGGCTGGTCGCCCGACGTGCTGGCCGAAACCGTTGCGTGGTTGGCCTCCGGACCGTCCGTGGTCCTACCTGGAGCGGTTGTCACCATCGACGGCTGAGCCGGCGCTGCATTTTCGACCCGGAGCTGTTCCACCGGGCGGCCGGGTCGGCTGTTCGCCCCCGATTCACGTGCAGTTCAGCAGTCGATGTTTTCCTTTGTCGTGGGGATCCACTGTCGTGGGACCGCCAGAGCAGAGGAGAATCATGCGACGAAATCGCATCGCAATTGCCCTACTGACCACCGGAATGCTGGTGGCCGGTCTGGGCGGAACGGCGG
The DNA here is from genome assembly GCA_050999445.1 of Nakamurella sp. GTDB lineage: Bacteria > Actinomycetota > Actinomycetes > Mycobacteriales > Nakamurellaceae > Nakamurella. Next base: position 9,653 of record JBPCPG010000200.1, read on the forward strand.
GGGCCAGCACCGCCGCCGGACACCACTCGCCCACCGGACCCAGTTCTCCGGCCAAACATGATGGCGGCCAGGGCAAGTCACCATTCACGTTCGCTGTCATCGGCGACATTCCCTACGGCGCGGCGCAGATCGCTGCTTTTCCGGGCAGGATCGCCCAGCTCAACGCCGATCCGCAGGTTCAGCTCGTCAATCATCTCGGTGATATCAAGAATGGTTCGTCGACGTGCGACGACGGATATTTTTCTATGATCAAGACCGATTTCGACCTGTTCCGGGATCCGTTCGTCTACACCCCCGGGGACAATGAGTGGACGGACTGCCACCGGCAGAACAACGGCGCCTACGATCCGCTGGAGCGGCTGGCCGCAGTCCGAAAGGACTTCTTCCCGGTGCCGGGACTCACTTTGGGGCAGCACCCGATCCGGGTCGCCTCACAAGCGGCGCAGGGCTACGTGGAGAACGTCAGCTACCAGCGCGACGACGTCGCCTTCGCTGCGGTACACATCGTCGGCAGCAACAACAGCCTCGCGCCCTGGTCCGGCCTCGGGCTCACGGCGCCGACTGCGCAGCAGAGCGCAGAGGTGCTGGGGCGCACGGCAGCCGACATCGAGCTGATCCGCAACACCTTCGCGGCCGCCCGCCGCGACCACGATCGCGCCGTGGTGCTCTTCACCCAGGCCGACATGTTCGACGGCACGGTCCCGAATCCGGCCTATGCGGACTACTTCGCTTTCACGCCGATCGTGGCGGCGCTGGCCCAGGAGAGCCGGAACTTCTCGGGCCCGGTTTATCTGTTCAACGGTGACAGCCACGTGTTCAACCAGGACAAGCCGCTGGCGGGCGGCTCGAGTTGGCTGTCGTTCTACGGGCTCGCCACGCCGGTTCCCAATCTCACCCGCGTCACGGTCGAGGGGTCGACGAACGTCGATGAATGGCTGAAGGTCACCGTCGACAAGCACAGCCCCGCCGTTCTGACATGGCAACGGATTCTGTACAGCTGACCGGAGCAGGAGCCCAGCCGCCCGCGTCCCCGTCGGACCCGGGCCGGTTGTCGTTCAGGTCGAGCCGGCAGCGGCCGGTTGCTCGGTGAATCCTACGGACGGCTTTCCGGCGATATCCGCTGCGCCTGCAGGCTCGGCGACTCCCACCTCGGCTGCTGATTCGACGACTTCCTTGGCGTCGACGGCCGGACCGATTACCGAAGCGATGGCCCCGGTCGGTCTCGCGGGCTGCACCACCCAGCGGCCATCCAGCACCGATCGACTGTCGGCCAGCAAACGCAAGAAGCGCTGGCACACCAGGAATCCCAGTAGAGCCACCAACCCGCCGACCAGGTCGACGGCGATGTGCAGCTCAACGGTGTCGGCCATCGCTTGCTCGCTGCGGCCGAACGCACGGCCCAGAGCGACGAGGACGAGTACGCCGTCGGTCACCCAACTCATCCACCACGCCAGCACCAGCCGAGAAATACGCGGTCGTCCGCCGCCATGCGGCCTGGTCAGAAGTCCGTCGATCTCGCCGGCGACGAGACCAACCCCGTAAAGATTCCAGCCGGGTACCACCAGGCGGGCCAACACCGAGGCTGCCGGCCGACCGGGTTCCGACGCTGCCCGACGCGCCGCTTCGCCGTGCAGGCGGACGAACGCCGGTACCAAAACCGCGGCGGTGATCAAGGCGGACACCGTCGTCAGCGAACCGGCGATCGTCACCGTTGCGTCCGAAGCAGCCACGACCGGCCCGGACAGCACTTCGGTACGACCGCGCAGCAGCAGGAGAAAGCGCCAGGTCTCGGCGCCGGCCGCTGCCACCGTTAGAGCGCAGGTCAGCAGGAGCAGATAGCCGGCGGTACGCAGCTGAGGCGCCGACAGCCGACCGACATGCCCGCCGTCGACCACCTGGCCCGGCCGCCAGATGACCGGCGGAAAACCCCACCGCGGATGCGCACCGCCGTAGGAGGGTGGACCCAGGTACGGGCGGCTCCTGCGAGAAGGTGCCGACCCCACGGACCGTGTCGACCCTACGGAAGATGCCGACCCCACGAACTGTGTCGAACCTACGGAGGGTGCCGACCCCACGGACCGCGCCGACCCAACAAAAGGTGCTGCCCCAGGGGGAAGAGCGTTGGGTGGCGGGTCCGCGCGCCAGCGCTGGACCGGCAGCGCCGCTGAACAGTAGACGCAGGTTCGAACGCCTCGCGGCAACGGCGGCTGGAAGCGAGCGCAGCGCAGACATCTGATCTCGGCGCGAAAGCCGGGGTGGCCGTGCGGCGGTCCGGACCGATACGGCCCGGGTCCGTTCCCGTACTGCGTACTCAAGACGGCGTACTCACGGCGGCGTACTCAAGACGACGTACTCGAGACGACGTACTCAAGACGGGTCTCAGATCACTTCGGGGTGCGCGTCTGTCTCGGCCACCAGCGGCCGGCCGAGCGCCGCCCAGCCGGACATGCCCTCGACCACGTTGACCGCGGTCCAGCCGTTGGCATTGAGATATTGCGTGACCCGCTGCGACCGGCCACCCGACCGGCAGATCACGTACACGGTGTCGGCCTCGGGAATGTCGTCGAGCCGCTCGGCCAGCTGGGTCATCGGGACGTGCACTGCGTTCGGGGCGTGCCCGGCCACCCATTCGTCGTCCTCGCGCACATCCAGCAGAACGCCGTCGGCCGGCAGTTCGCTGATCGAGATCTGGGTATCGTCCGGCTGGCTCATCCCACCATCTTTGCATCAGTTCGCGCCTGGCCGGGTGAGTTCGGGAGCAGAGAGCGGCGCCCGACGATCACTTGATCAGGCGCGAACGCCGCCGGTCGGCAAGAAGTTTGCCGCCGGTCTGGCAGGTGGAGCAGTACTGGAACGACCGATCGGCGAACGACACCTCGGCGACCGTGTCCCCGCAGATCGGGCATGGCAACCCGGTCCTGGCATGCACGCGCAGGCCGGTTCGCTTCTCCCCCTTGAGCCGGGCGGCACCCGCGCCGGCGGTACGGGCGATGGCGTCCGTGAGGACCGACACCATCGCCGCATGCAGCGCGTCAAGAGCCGTGTCGTCGAGCTTTCCGGCGGTTGCGAACGGGGAAAGCTTTGCCACGTGCAGGACCTCGGCGGAATAGGCATTTCCGATGCCGGCCAGCACCGTCTGATCGGTGATCACGTTCTTGAGCCGGCCGGTTTTCCCGGCCAGCACGCCGGCCAGCACGTCACGTTCCATGCCGACTCCATCAGGTCCGATCGCCTCGGGACCGAGCCTGGCCACACCGGGCACCTGCAGCGGATCGGCGACGACGGCAGCCGTCCCCGATTTCTTGGTGCCCGCTTCGGTGATGTCGAACCCACCGGATGCGAACCGGACCCGAATCGCTATCGGGCCGCCCATCTTCGGCGGCACGGCGGAGATGTTGTCGGACCAGCGCAGCCATCCGGCTCTGGCCAGGTGCAGAACCAGGTGGAGCTTCGGGCCCGGCTCCGAGCCGTCGGCAACAAGCTGCTCGGTGATGATGTCCAGGAATTTGCCGTGCCTGGTCGCGCCGGCAACGACCCGGCCGACCAATGCCGAAGCGGGTGGGTCGTAGGTGGTGAGCACGTTCATGGCGGCGACGTTGACCGCTACGACCAGCTGCCCCCCGGCATGTTCGGCCACGAACTCGGCCAGGGCACTCACCTCGGGCAACTCGGGCATGCACGTAGTGTGCCAGGCAGCGTTGGCGGCTGCCGGTCGGTTCGGTCCGGTCCGGTCCAGTGGCCGGCAGATCGCCGTCCGCCTCCCTCTGCCACTCGCCTGTCGGCAACGCTCGCCTGACGGCAACAGACATGGCATTGTCGGATCGATGCGCGACCTGGAGCTCGACGAGTCGACGGTCCTTCGCGGCCGCGGCCTGTTGCTGCGAACCTGGCTGCCCGAGGATCTGGAACCGGTGCACAAGGCGTGCCAGGCTGCTGACATCCAGCAATGGACCACCGTGCCCAGCCCCTATCTGCCGGTTCACGCGGAAGTGTTCCTGGCGGGTTCCGCGCTGCGCTGGGTGCAAGGCTTGGCGTCGTTCGCGATCCTGGGTGAGAACACCGGCAGGCTGCTCGGGTCGATCGGCTTCGCCGGCCTTCCGGAGGAAGGCGTCGTCGAAGTCGGCTACTGGGTTGCGCCCGATGCACGAAGCCGCGGTGTCGCTACTGCCGCCACCACCCTGATCTGCGACTGGGCGTTCGATGATCTGGGTTTCCATCGGGTGGACTGGCAGGCGTACGTGGGCAACAAGGGTTCGCGCCGGGTCGCACAGCGGTGCGGTTTCACCTTCGAGGGCACCCTGCGCGGTCGCGGATTTCAGCGGGGCGAATATCGGGACGTCTGGATCGCCGGTCTGCTGGCCACCGACCCCCGGCCGGAAATTCCGGATGTCGAGTCGGATGCTGGCCACCGACCATCACGTCCGGCCGAACACGCCGTCGCCGATTCCGCTCCTGACGACCACGGCCCGCTCATTCTTGGCGGCCCTGCAATCCGGCCTCACCATTCCGCGCGCTGATAGTCCTTGAGGAAACAGCCGAACAGATCGGTACCGGCTTCGCCCTGGATGATCGGGTCGTAGACCCGAGCGGCGCCGTCGACCAGATCGAGCGGCGCGTGGAACCCCTCCTCCGCCAACCTGACCTTGGTGAAATGCGGTCGCTCGTCGGTGATCCAGCCGGTGTCGACCGCCGTCATCAGGATGCCGTCGGTGAGCATCTCGCCGGCACTGGTGCGGGTGAGCATGTTCAGAGCGGCCTTGGCCATGTTGGTGTGCGGATGCCCTGGACCCTTGTAGCCGCGGCCGAAAACGCCCTCCATCGCCGACACGTTGACCACGTACTTACGCCGGGCCGGACTGGCCGCCATCGCCGCTCGCAGCCTGCTGACCAGGATGAACGGCGCGGTCATGTTGCACAGCTGCACCTCCAGCAGCTCCAGTGC
>JBPCPG010000261.1:0-7353 GCA_050999445.1 Nakamurella sp.
AGTTCCAGCAGGCTCGTCATGCCGGGAAGGGTACCCAGAACGGATGGCATCTCGGCCGGGTCAGGGGACCAAGGGAAGGGAACGACCAGTCGGCGCTGCCGCCACCGGCCGGAGCCGCAACAGGAAGACGGCACAATGAGGCCCATGGCATTTCCGGCGATTCCCACAATTCCTACCGCCCCGGCCGGCGCACCGGGCGGGCCCGGCGCTTCCCCTGAGCTGGGTGAGATCTCGCCGACCAGGGAGCAGTTCCGGGTGCTGGCCCGGGATCGCCGGGTAATACCGGTGACCAGGCGCCTGCTCGCCGACTCCCTGACCCCGGTCGGCCTGTATGCCACTCTTGCTCAGGGTCGGAACGGAACCTTCCTTCTCGAATCTGCCGAGCACGGGAAATCCTGGTCCAGGTGGTCGTTCGTCGGCGTGTCCAGCACTGCCGCCCTCTCGGAGCGGGACGGCCGGACCCACTGGATCGGAAACCCGCCGACCGGGCTGCCCACCGACGGCGACCCACTGGCGGCACTGGCGGACACCTTGCGGCTCTTGCACACCGAGCCGCTGTCGGGATTGCCGCCGCTGACCGGCGGCCTGGTCGGCTACCTGGGCTACGACATCGTCCGCCGCCTGGAACGGATCGGTACGCCCGGACGCGAACCGCTCGACGAACTGCGGGTACCGGAGATGGTGATGATGCTGGCGACCGACCTGGCCGCGCTGGATCACCACGAGGGCACCGTGACTCTGATCGCGAACGCGGTCAACTGGGACGCCACCGACGACCGGGTCGATGCGGCCTACGACGACGCGGTGGCCCGCCTGGAGAAGATGACCAACACCTTGGGCGAGCCGGCAGCCGTGCCCGCGGCCGTGTTCGAGAACCGGAATCCCGTCTTCACCAGACGCACGACCAGTGCCCGGTACCGGCAGATGGTCGAGGTCGCGAAGGAGCACATCAGGGCCGGCGATGCCTTCCAAATCGTGTTGTCGCAACGCTTCGACGCTTCCACCAGCGCGTCGCCCCTCGAGATCTACCGGGTACTGCGCGCCACGAACCCGTCGCCGTACATGTACCTGCTGCAGTTGCCGACCCAGGATGGCCGACCACTGGCCGTCGTCGGGTCCTCGCCCGAGGCGCTGGTCACCGTGCGGGACGGGCAGGTGACGATTCACCCCCTCGCCGGCACCAGACCGAGAGGCGTCTCGGAGGAGGACGACATCCTCCTGGCGAAGGACCTGTTGGCCGATGAGAAGGAGCGCAGCGAGCACGTGATGCTGGTCGATCTCGGGCGGAACGACCTGGGTCGGGTCTGCGAACCGGGCACCGTCAAGGTTCTCGACTTCTTCACCATCGAGCGGTACAGCCATGTGATGCACATCGTCTCCACGGTGACCGGCATGCTCGCCGCCGGCCGCACCGCCTTCGATGCGCTCGCCGCCTGCTTCCCCGCCGGGACGCTCTCCGGTGCGCCCAAACCGCGCGCGATGCAGATCATCGACGAGTTGGAGCCCGTTCGGCGCGGAATCTACGGCGGAGTCGTCGGCTATCTGGACTTCGCGGGTTGTGCGGACACCGCGATCACGATCCGGACGGCGGTCGTGGCCGACGGAGTGGCACGTGTGCAGGCCGGCGCGGGTGTCGTGGCCGACTCGGTGCCGGCCGCCGAGGACGCGGAGTGCCAGCACAAGGCCCAGGCCGTCCTGACGGCGGTCGCGGCCGCGGCGACGCTGCGCCCGGCGTCGATCGGCTCTGCATCGAGCAGGTCGGCAGCGCATGGCTGACCGGCCGACTCGGCGCGGTCCGGCGCGGCTGGCCCTGCTGGTGCTGCTGGGAGCCGCGGCCGCCGCCGGTTCGTCGGCGATGACCTGGTGGATGCAGGCCCATCGGGATGCGCTGTCGGGCGCCATCGCCACCGGAGCCACCGGATCCCGGTTGGACGCGGTGCTGGTTCCGGCCGCTGTTCTGGCCCTGGCCGGCTTCGGAGCGGCCCTGGCGACCAGCGGCCTCCTGCGGCGACTGGTCGGAGCGGTGCTGACGTTCGCCGGGTTGTGGGCCGCGGCAACCGCCGTTGTTGCGATGCTCTCGACGCCCGGTTCCTTGCGCAGCGATCTGACCAGACCGCCGGAATCGTCCGGATCGGCGCAACTGCATCCGACGGGCCCTTTGCTGGCGACGGTCGGCGGCTTGCTCATCGCGATCGCCGGACTGCTGCTGCTCGCCGGTCGCGGCGCGCGGCGCTCCCTCGGCACCCGCTACGACGCGCCGACAGGTCGGCATTCCGCCGATCCGGATACCGCGGGCTTACCGGGAGGAGGGGCCGAGTCGCACTCGCCGCAATCGGCAGCAGGTGCGCCCGCGGACCCTGCCACCGACCCGGAGGCGGCCAGCCGCTGGTGGAAGGCTCTTGACGGGGGGCAGGACCCGACCGACCCGGCGGCGCAGTCGTCCCCGCGAGCGGACCCTGCGGTGTCCGATCAGGTCAACGGAGGCGGCTAACATGACCCGTGGCGGATTCCGCTTCTCGAAGTTTTGAGCGTTCTCGGTGCTGGTGTAACCCACGGACAGGCTTTTGCAACCTACGGACAGGCTTTTGCAACCTACGGACAGGGAGACGAGCCGGTGAGTGTGCTGGATGCGATTCTCGAGGGCGTTCGCGAAGATCTCGCAGCCCGCCAGGTCGCCGTGCCACTCGCGCAGGTGAAGGCCGCCGCGGCCACCGCACCAGCGCCGCTCCCGGTGCTCTCGATACTGCGTGAGCCCGGCGTCGGCGTCATTGCCGAGGTCAAGCGCTCGAGCCCGTCGAAGGGCCGGTTGGCCACGATCGACGATCCGGCCGCACTGGCGGCCGCGTATGCCGCCGGCGGCGCCAGGGCCATCTCGGTTCTCACCGAGGGTCGCCGCTTCGGCGGTGCGCTCTCGGATCTGGATTCGGTTCGAGCGGCCGTTGACATCCCGGTGCTCCGCAAGGACTTCATCATTTCGCCGTACCAGGTCCACGAAGCACGTGCGCATGGGGCCGATCTCGTGCTCCTCATCGTGGCCGCGCTGGAGCAGCCAGTGCTGCACGGATTGCTCGAGCGCATCGAATCGCTGGGCATGACGGCGCTGGTGGAGGTGCACACCGAGGCCGAGGCCGACAGGGCGCTCAACGCCGGAGCGAAAGTGATCGGCGTCAATGCCCGCGATCTGACGACGTTGAAGATCGACCGCGACGTTTTCGCCCGAATCGCTCCAGGACTGCCTTCCGAGATCGTCACGATCGCCGAGTCCGGCGTTCGGGGCACCCCCGACCTGCTGGCCTACGCCGGTGCCGGTGCACATGCGGTTCTGGTCGGCGAAGGCCTGGTGACCAGTGGTGATCCCCGTGCCGCTGTCGCCGACCTGGTCACCGCCGGTTCACATCCGTCTTGCCCGCGACCTTCTCGCTGAGCAGCCTTACCGAGTTTGGAGCCGATTCGTCCATGAGCCCTGCCTCCGATCCGTCCCAGCAACCACCGGTGGGCAGTATCAGCAGTATCGGCAGCGTCAGGCGACCCCGATCTGACGGTTTGCCTCGGCCGTCCGACGGGATCGGCGGCACGTCGCACGACCCCGACGAGCGCGGCTATTACGGAACCATGGGCGGTCGGTGGTTGCCCGAAGCCCTGGTCGGTGCCCTCGACGAGGTCTGGGACTCGTACAGCAAGGCGCGCCTCGACCCCGATTTCCTGGCCGAGCTCGACCGGCTGGCGCAGGACTACGCGGGTCGGCCGAGCCCGGTCTCCGATGCGGCTCGGCTCACCGCCCACGTCGGCGGGGCGCGGATCCTGCTCAAGCGCGAAGACCTCAATCACACCGGCAGTCACAAGATCAACAACGTGCTCGGTCAGGCGTTGCTGACCAGGCGGATGGGCAAGACCCGGGTGATTGCGGAGACCGGCGCCGGGCAGCACGGCGTGGCGACGGCGACCGCGGCCGCACTCCTGGGCCTGAGCTGCACCATCTACATGGGCCGGGTCGATATCGAGCGGCAAGCGCTCAACGTCGCTCGGATGCGGCTGCTCGGCGCGGAAGTCATCTCGGTCGAGTCCGGATCGGCGACGCTCAAGGACGCCATCAACGAGGCTTTCCGCGACTGGGTGACCAATGTGGAGACCACGTACTACCTGTTCGGCACGGTTGGCGGACCGCATCCCTTTCCGCTCATCGTCCGCGACTTCCAGCGGATCATCGGTCTGGAAGCGCGCCAACAGGTATTGAACATGACCGGTCGGTTGCCGGACGCGGTCGCCGCCTGCGTCGGTGGGGGCTCGAATGCGATCGGCGTTTTCCACGCCTTCCTTGACGATGCGGCGGTTCGTCTGGTCGGTATGGAGGCCGGCGGTGACGGCATCGAGACCGGACGGCACGCTTCGACCATCAATGGCGGATCGGTCGGTGTGCTGCATGGCGCCCGGTCGTTCCTCCTGCAGGACGAGGACGGCCAGATCATCGAGTCGCACTCCATCTCCGCCGGGCTGGACTATCCCGGCGTGGGCCCGGAACACGCCCATCTGGCCGAGATCGGCCGCGCGGAGTTCCGGTCGATCACCGACGCCCAGGCCATGGACGCCTTCGCGCTGCTGAGCCGCACCGAAGGCATCATTCCGGCCATCGAGTCGGCGCATGCGGTTGCCGGCGCCATCGAGCTGGCGAAGGAGATCGGACCGGGAGGCATCGTGCTCATCAACATCTCGGGTCGCGGTGACAAGGACATGGAGACGGCGATGACGTGGTTCGGGCTCATCCCGGAGAATCCGGATACCGTTTCGCCGCCATCGGCCTCCCACGCCATCGCCGACGTAGAACTGGTCGTCGCTCCCGCGCCGGGAACGGAACTCTGATGGCCGGCACCGAACTGGCCGAGGTGTTCCGGGCCACCCGTGCCGAAGGCCGAGCCGCGTTGATCGGGTATCTGCCGGCCGGTTTTCCCACTGTCGAGGCGTCGACCCGGACGCTGTCGGCAATGGTGGCCGGGGGCTGTGACCTGGTGGAGGTGGGGGTGCCGTTCTCGGACCCGGTGCTGGACGGAGCTGTCATCCAAGCCGCGGCAGAGACCGCTCGCAGCAACGGGTTCCGGCTCCGGGACACGTTCGCGATGGTGGAGCGGGTGACGGCAGCGGGCGGGCGCGCAGTGGTGATGACGTACTACAACCCCATCCTGGCCTACGGCGTCGACCGGTTCGCCCGCGATCTGGCCGCAGCCGGCGGCCTCGGCGTCATCACGCCGGACCTGATCGTCGACGAGGCGCAGCCCTGGCTTTCCGCGACCGCTGCGCACGGGTTGGATCCAATCTTCCTGGTGGCACCGTCCTCGTCGGCGGAACGCATCAGCATGACAGCCGCGAGAACAAGCGGATTCCTGTACGCGGCGTCCACCATGGGCGTGACCGGGGCCAGGGATCAGGTTTCATCGTCGGCGCCGGCTCTGGTGGCTCGTTGCCGAGAACTGACGGACTTGCCGATCGGTGTCGGGCTCGGGGTCCGCACCGGAGCGCAGGCCGCACAGATCGCAGCCTTCGCCGATGCGGTGATCGTGGGATCGGCGTTCGTGTCGGCCGCCATGACGGACCCGATCGCAGTGGCGAACCTGGCCGAAGAGCTGGCTGCAGGCGTGCGGGCCAGCAATGCGGGCTCGACTCCAGCGGCGACATCGACCGTGGCCGGTGCACGGTGATCACCTACCTGGCCGACATCCCGTCGCCGGCACGAGGAGTGCTGCACCTCTGGGTCCTGCCGCTCCGTGCCTACGCACTGTTCATCATCGCCGGCATCGTCCTTGCCGTCATCTGGGGCAACCGGCGCTTCGTGGCGCGCGGCGGTAGCCCCGGCCGGGTGGCCGACATCGCGGTCTTCGCGGTTCCCTTCGGCCTTGTCGGTGGACGCCTCTACCACGTGATCACCGACAACGAGCTCTACTTCCGGCCCGGTCGGAACCCGTGGAAAGCCTTCGCCATCTGGGACGGCGGCCTCGGAATCTGGGGTGCAGTCGCTCTCGGCGCCGTCGGCGCGTGGATCGGCTGCCGGTATTACCGGGTGCCGCTGTCGGCGTTCGCCGATTCGGTCGCTCCGGGTCTGGTGGTGGCTCAGGCGATCGGCCGGTTGGGCAACTATTTCAACCAGGAGCTGTTCGGCAGCAGGACGTCGGTGCCGTGGGGCCTGGATGTCTTTCTTCGCACGCCAGGTGGGGTGGCGGGCAGCATCGCCGGTTGTGGCCCTGCGAACATCGCACCGGAGTTTCCGACCGACTACATCAAGGCTGATCCGACGGTCCTCTGTGGGACCTACCAACCGACCTTCCTGTACGAGCTGCTGTGGAACCTGGGTGTCGCAGCGCTGCTGATCTGGGCAGATCGACGCTTCCGCCTGGGCCGCGGTCAAGTTTTCTGGCTGTACGTCGCCGGCTACACCCTTGGCCGTGGCTGGATCGAGATGTTGCGGATCGATACGGCGAACCACTTCCTTGGCCTGCGCATCAACGTCTTCACGTCCATCGTGATGTTCGTGCTGGCCGTCGTCATCCTCGTTGCCCGGCGGCGTGTCGGTAGGGAAGACCCGGCGATGCTGGTCGGTCGGCCGCCGAAACTGCCGGAAGCAGCGGGCCATTCGCAGACCGACATACTCGACGACACAGCCAATACGACCACGTCGACACCCGATGCGACCACGACCACACCCGATGCGACCACGGCCACACCCGATTCGGCCACGACCACACCCGATTCGGCCACGACCACATCCGGTAGGACAGCGATCGAGCCCGGAGGGGGGGGTGGGGCCGATCGGATGCCGGCGGCGAAATCTACCGACGGCGGCCTCACCGACTGATCGTTGTGTGGAACGCGCTGCATGTGATCCGGTCGCCGGACGAGGGGATAGTTCGTTCCGCAGAAGTCCTGTAACCTGCTGTTAACTGGGCCGCCGCCGTCCTGGTGATCGTTTCACTTCAGGAGTAGAAGTCCTTGAAGGGCGATGGACCTCAACAGGACCTCACTGGCGTTCGGAGAGGTCCGTCGGCGCACCACGGACGACCCGTGCCATGCCGGCTTCCCTGAGGCGTTCGCCGCCGGATCGGCCAGTGTCGGCCGGCGGAACACCTTCCGGACCACCCAGGTGGTGAAGTCCATCTCGGTCACCGCACCAGCATTGCCGCCATTGACATCATCACCCGCTGCCCCGGTCCGCCGGCTCCTCGACGAGCCGGGGTGGTGCACAGCCGACGACGGGAGGCTTGCCGTGAAGTATTCGGCGGTTCCGATTTCCCAGGGTTTGTACGATCCTGCCTTCGAACGAGATTCCTGCGGTGTTGCCGCGGTCGCGGACATCAAGGGCCGTCGAAG
>JBPCPG010000310.1:0-4116 GCA_050999445.1 Nakamurella sp.
GTGCGGACAGGCTCCGGTCTCGACCGCCCGAATCCGCTCCGGCGCCAGCACCCCGGCAGACCGGAGCAGCCGGGCGTCCTCGTCCGTGTAGATGTCGTTGGTGATCACGCCGAGGCTCAGCTCGGGCGCCAATTCTCGGCAGATCAGTGCGATCAGCGACGACTTGCCGGTACCCACCGGGCCGGCGACACCCAGCCGCAACGAGCGGGTCCCCCGCACCGTCGCGTCGTGTTCGCCGGCGATGCCCGCAGACCGGCGCCCGGCGGTGACGTCTGGGTCGGTGGCATTCGAGTCGGTGGCATTCGAGTCGAACGATTGCGTTACCTCAGGCACGGAACAACCTCCTGCTGGTGGTGGCATGGATTTGTGCCCACTTCTCGATCAGCGGCGCACCAATGGCGGGAATGTCAGCTGGATCAGTGAGTTCGGAAACTGCGGCCGCCAACGTTTCGATGTCATTCTGCGCGCCGAGAACCCAGGCGGCCGCCGTGATGGGATCGAGCGGAGCGATCTTCAACGCTGCCGACGCGACGGTCTGGGCCTCCTCGTAGCCGATCAGGCGGGCCAGCGATGCAGGCGCCAACCCGCTGCAGGCCGCGCACACCCCGAGAACCACCGCCCGGCAGGGTACGGGCAGGCCCGCAAGCGATTGCACGGCAGGATGTTCCGGCCACAACCTGAGGACCAGCCGTACCAGACCACGACCCAGCAGCACCGAGGTTTCGCGCATGGCGGGGCTGATCGTCCGCGCCCGCCAGGACTCATCGGTCAGGGCCAACCCGGCCGCGATGCCCTGGCCAAGAGCGACATGTCTGGCGACCACGGCCGTTCCCGCCTCGACCGTCGCGACCGTCCGCAACCGGGCGCGGATGTACCGAGGAACCTCGCTCGCCGGCATGCCGGCGTTGATGGCCGGCTCCAATCCGGCGGACTGCGTGTGCGCACCGGTCGGCAGCCGAGCGTCCGACAGCAGCATCAACATCAACTCGCCGGCCCCTGCGGACGTGCCCGACTTCGCGCGCCCGCCGGCGCCTGCGCTCACGCTCACCTGGGTTCCCGTTCCTCCCGTTTCCGATATCGCCACCTCGATGAGCACCGTGGAGCTTTCCCAGGCGGGGCGCCCGAGGACGGCTCAGAACATGTTGTAGAGCTGGGCCAGTGGTAGCACGGCGGCGGGTGCCGGCTCGATCAGTTCGCCGTCGACCTTGATCGCGAACGTCTCCGGATTGATGTCGATGTCCGGCAGGCAGTCGTTGTTGATCATCTGCGCCTTGCCGACGTCGCGGGTCGGCGCAACGGCGACGAGCTGGCGTTTGAGCCCGAGCCGCTCGGCCAGGCCACCTTCGATGGCCGCCGGCGCGACGAACGACAGGGACAGCTCGGCACCGATGGCATCGGCGAACGCCGGCCGCATCAACACCGGCTGGGGGGTTGGAATGGAAGCATTCGGATCACCCAGCGCACCCCAGACGATTGCGCCGCCCTTGAGAACCAGGGCCGGCCGGATTCCGAAGAATTTCGGTTCCCACAGCACCAGATCGGCCAGTTTGCCGGCCTCGATGCTGCCGATCTCGTGGTCCACGCCGTGCGAGATCGCGGGATTGATGGTGTATTTCGCGATATAGCGTTTGGCGCGGAAATTGTCGGCCGGCTGGGACCCGCCGATATCCCCACGACGCAATTTCATCACGTGCGCCACCTGCCAGGTCCGGGTGATCACCTCACCGATTCGACCCATCGCCTGCGAATCGGAGGACGTCATCGAAATGGCTCCCATGTCGTGCAGGACGTCCTCGGCGGCGATGGTGGTGGCCCTGATCCTGGACTCGGCGAAGGCGAGGTCCTCCGGGACGCTCGGATTCAGGTGATGGCAGACCATCAACATGTCCAGATGTTCGGCGACCGTGTTGACGGTGTGCGGCAGCGTCGGGTTGGTGGATCCGGGCAGCACCATCGGCAGTCCGGCCAGCTTCAGGATGTCGGGTGCGTGCCCGCCGCCCGCGCCCTCGACATGGAACGCCGACAATGACCGGTTGGCGATCGCCTCGATGGTGGACTGCACATATCCCGATTCGTTGAGCGAGTCCGAGTGCAGTGCTACCTGAAGCCCCCACTCTTGCGCCCCGCGCAGCGCAGCGTCGATAGCGGCCGGGGTCGAACCCCAGTCCTCATGCACCTTGTAGCCGCCGGCTCCCGCCAATGCCTGCTCGCCCAGCGACTCCATCGACACCGTGTTGCCCTTGCCGAGCAACAAGACGTTGACGGGCAACGCATCCAGACTCCGATGCATCTTCTCCAGATGCCAGGCACCGGGGGTCACGGTCGTCGCCTTGGTGCCTTCGCTCGGGCCGGTGCCACCGCCACCGATCGTGGTCAGACCGGTGGCCAGCGCCTCGTGGATCTGCGACGGTGAGAGCAGGTGCACGTGGGAGTCGAAACCGCCTGCAGTGAGGATCTTTCCCTCACCCGAGATGACGTCGGTCGACGGTCCGATGTGCAGGCTCGGGTGCACGCCGTCGGCGATGTCCGGATTGCCCGACCGGCCCAACGCCACGATTCGACCGTTCCGGATGCCGACGTCCGCACGGACGATCCCCCAGTGGTCCAGGACGATGGCGTTCGTGATCACGCTGTCGAGCGCGCCGTCCGCCCGAGAGGTGGTGCCCTGCGCCATGGATTCGCGAATCGACTTGCCGCCGCCGAACACCGCCTCCTCACCGCCGGCGGTGTAGTCCTTTTCGATCTCGATCCACAGCTCGGTATCGCCCAGCCGGACCTGATCGCCGACCGTTGGGCCGTAGAGCGCGGCGTACTCGGCCCTGGAGATCTCCACCATCAAAGAACACCCCCATCGTTTTTGATCTGCAGTCCCGGTACTCGACGGGCACCCTGCAATGCGACCGCGGCCACATTCCTGGACGCGCCAGGCTCGAAGCGACGGGAGGTACCCGACGGGATGTCCAACCGAAATCCGTTGGCTGCGACCCGATCGAAGTCCAACGCGGAATTCGCATCCGGCAGGTGCAGATGGGAGCCGATCTGCACCGGCCGATCTCCGATGTTGGTGATGATCAGTTCGAGGCGTTCATCCTCGCCGCGGCCGGCGTTGAGCACGATGGTGCCCTCTGCGGTGCGGATCGCTCCAGGGCCGTTGGTGTTGCCGGATGCCATGACGATCCTCTTTCGTTGCCGGTCGGACGCAGATTGACGAGTGCACAAACGGGTGGGGAGCAGGTGGACGGGGCGCAGATGGACAGATGAATGGACGGAAATGCTCAGGCGATGGGCTGGTGAATGGTGACGAGTTTGCGGCCGTCCGGAAAAGTGGCCTCCACCTGTACGTCGGTCAGCATCTCGGCTACTCCGTCCATCACCTGCTCGCGCCCGAGGACGTCGCGCCCCGCTGTCATCAGGTCCTCGACGGTGCGGCCGTCCCTGGCCCGCTCGATCACCCAGGTCGTCAGCAGCGCAACGGTTTCCGGATAGTTGAGTTTGACGCCGCGCTCGAGCCGGTCGCGAGCCACCATGCCGGCCACCGACAACAGCAGCTTCTCGGTGTCCGCGGGTGTCAGGTGCATGTCTTCTCCCTCGATCTCGGCGAACTGTTCACGAACGAACACCCGGTAGTGCGCCGCGCACGAGATAGTGTTCGACGACGGCGCTGTCGATGCCGCCGGCGGCCTCGACCTCCGCTGGCTCGAGAGCGCCGCAGGCCAGAGCGGCGGCAAGATGTCGGGCCAGCGCGAAGGCCGTCGCCGGTTCGTCCAGCACTCCCCCGGCCCCCGGAACCTGGCGGTGGTAATCACCCAATCGCACTGCCACGTCCGACCAGCCCTCCCGGAAGAACGCGAACGTGGCGGCGAATCGAGTCGGCAACTGCGCCGGGTGTAGGTCCCAGCCCTGGAAGATGCCTGCCCGCAACGCCCTGTCCACCCCTTGGGCATGGGTTGCCCAGCGCCGGCCGACCGTCTCCGGATCGCCGATCGGCACCTTGTTGTCCGACCCGTCGGAGATCCGCACGCCCGTCTCGGCTGCGGCCAACATCATCAACCCCTTGGCGAAGTCGGCGACCGGGTGCCGCAGATTCTGTTGGGCACCGAGGATTCCCAGGCTGGC
>JBPCPG010000345.1:0-5433 GCA_050999445.1 Nakamurella sp.
AGGCGACGGCAGTCCGCCGAGCCGATCGCGTAGCTCGCCCAACGCCGCGTCCAGGCGCGCGTAGACCGTCGAGCGGGACGGGCGACCTCGGGTCACGTCGACCCCTTCCGCAACTTGATCACTCTGCAGACCAGCCAATTGATCTTATCAACTGCCCTGGACTTGATCACCAGCCGACGAATGATTGAACTAATCAATACCGACCCCGCCCTGGCTGTCCCCCGGGTCGACTCCCGGCCAGCTTCTATTCGGGCCAGCTTCTGTACATGAGCCCTATGCGAGGCGTAGGTCGCCGATCAACTCCGGAATGACACGTTCCTCCATGACTGCGCGGCCGCGCTCGGCCATCACTCGGGCCAACTCTGGTTCCCAGGGCGACTCGGTCGAGGCGCCTTTCAGCGCCTCCGTCTCGGCGAGGGGTGCATCCAGTGCGGTCAGTAGTCGGCGGTCGACATCCGCCACGGCACGGCCCCGTACCGGCTGACCGCGGCGGCGGTGGTGCGCAGCCCGGTCCAGTCGAAGTCATCGCGCCAATGGATCGTCCCCGTCACCTGACTCAACAGCTGATGACACGCGGCCGACGGCTGACCTTCGGTACAGATCAACGGCGCGCAACTGTCCTCCAGCTCGGCGGCCGCCGCGCGCAGCACCGCGGGGTTCTCGCAGACATGATGTGTTTGTCCGTCAGGGTTGTCGGGTCACCGGTGAGCTGGTGCAGGGTCAGCCGGAACGGAATCCCGAAATCCGCAGCGTCGCGCAACCATTCCGCTACGACGTGATCCTCCCTGGGACGGAGCCCGACGACCAGCACCTGACTGGCCAGATCGTCGACGATCACCCCGGCCGACTCCCACCGATCTCGCCGCTCACCGGCCGTCACTGGCGGATTCACACCGTCTTTCGCCGAGAGCGCCCGGAGCACCAGGGTGGCCACGGACGTGCCGGAGAGCGCCTTGGTGTTGCCGGTTGCCCGCTCGGCCAGCACCGGTATCGGAATCGACTGCGCCGGAAGCAAGGCCAGTACCTCGCAGGCCCAGCCCAACTGATCGGCGTCGCCGCGGCGGACGAGTCGGGTGATGGTGCCGTCCGCCGCGAGTTGTCGAAGGAACGTCTCGAACCACGGCTGCGCCGCGTGCCCGCCAACCCTCTGCCTGGCGTCCTGCTCCGCAGCCAACCTCGCCTGGTTCTCCTCCGATTTCTCGGCCGGTCGGTTGCGGACGGGGCCGTTCAACAGCGCAAGTGCCGCCACCAGGGAGATCTGATGCTCGGAGTACACCGCTTCGTCGAGACCCGCGAGATCGACCTTCATCGATTTCACGCCGGCCGAGCGGTGCATCCCGGTGATGCCAATGACGAGCTTGCGTTCAACGTCGCTGGGCAATTTCAGAGTGACCGCCCCGGTCAATTCGCCTCCGCTGCGCTCCAGGGACCGCCTGGCGAGTGCCAGCAGCCGCGACCACGCCGGTGATCGCAAAGATTCCAGACTCATTCGAGCTCATCCATCCCGACCGGACCGACGACGACCCGCCGGGTGCCGGGCGACCCCAGGTCCGCTGCCAGATCACCGCTGCCACCGGCGATCTCACCGTCAGCCAGGATCCTGGTGCCATCCCACACCAGCAGCAGGGCGCTGACCGTGTGTTCGAGTGCGGAGTGCGAGAGATCATGGTGGGCGCAGCCGGGAACGGTGGCGTAGGTGGCCCAGAGGTCGTAACCCGTCATGAATAGGTCCAGGTCGAACTGGGCTGTCAGGCCGAGTAATTCGCTGCGGCCGGGTTCGTCGATCCCAGCGAACGCCTCGTCCAGCGCCAGCAGTCGCGGGGCGTGCGGCGCTGCCGACGACAGCATCACGTGAGCCGCCGCGAATAACGGGAGGTGCAGGGAGACAGACTGTTCGCCGCCGGAGAGCGTGCTGTGCCTGGCCTGGGTGAGCCTATCCTCCTGACCGTCGGGACCGACCAGGGTGAGCGCGAACGTCCGCCATCTCCGATAGTCCAGTGCATCGGCGAGGATCTCCGCGTAGGGACGGTCGGGTCGAGCCGCGCGCAGATTCTTGATCTGCGAGGCGAAGTGCGCGCGCATCTGGGCCAACTCGTCGGTGGAGAGCCGAGCCGCCTCCCTGTCGAGCAGCCGAGAGACGCCCTTCTGCTCGGGTCCGAGGGCGTCCGCAAGTTCCCAACCGATTCCGACAGTCGCCCCGGAAGACATCCGCCGGCTTCGCATCTCGCGATTCATCGCGCCGACAAGATCGCGGGCGTCGGTGGTCCGCACATGGATCTGCTGCGCCAGCCGGCCCAGCAGCGCGTCCTCCAGCACCCTGCGTTCAGACTCGGTGAGCAGCACCTCCTGGTCCCTGCGGGCATCGGCGATACGTCCCGCGAATTCTCCGATGGACGAAAAACCCTGCTCGTCAGCGACTTTCACCACGATGACCTCGTCATCGGCCTCCCATTCCGGACGGTAGTCGTGACCGGCCGCCGAGAGCTGGTTCTGCAGTTCTGCCAGTGAGGACGAAACCCTTGTCCTGCTGGACTTCAGCGACGACTCGGTTGGCCGAAGCTCGGCCGTCGCCGCCACGATGCCGGCCTGCACGGTGGCGACCGATTCAGGAATGCAGACCACCGGCGCATCCGGGTCCTCCTCCAGCCGGCTCGCGGCAGCACGGACCAACTCGACCGGGTCGGGCCACTGCTCGGCCGCCGTTGGCCAGGCCGCGAGTGTTCCGGCCGGTTTGAGCACATTCCGGATGTCGGGACGGGCGTACGGCGCCAGCCCGCGGGAGTCACGCTGGGCCTCGGTGATGGCGCTGATCAGTGCGACATTCGCCCCTTCAGCGCGGCCCTGTGCCTGTCCAGCCTCGGCAATCATCTCTTCGAGTCGCAATTGCGCTGCCCGCCCGGCCTTCTCGGCCCCGGCGAGTTCACCGATAGTCTTTGCGACTTCCCTTTCCATCTGACCGACCTCGGCACCGACCGCCGTCCGAAGCGTCGCCAGCTCCTCGGCGTGGGCGAGGTGCGTCGCGGCGGAGTCCTGCACTGCCTCCAACACCCCGTCGTAGCTGTCCTGCGCGGCCGTGACCTCCAGGTGCGCGGCAGTCAATTGTTCCGCCCGAGCCGCCGCCGTCAGCCGCGAGGATTCCAGAGTGCTTGCGGCCCTGGTGAACTGCAGCACCGCGGCCGCCACCCGGTCGACCGCGATCCGGTCGGTCGGCATGGATCGCTGCGCCGCGCTGGTCATCAGGAGGCGTTCGCCGGCGCCCAGCTCCGCGACGGCCTGGTCGTGGTCGCTCCGGACGTTGTCGAGCTCATCGTTGACCGCCTTCAGTGCGGCCGCCGCTCGATCGATGGCGCGGACGGCAGTGAGGACGGCCTCCCCGGAGGGCAGCTCCGCCCTGGAAGCTCGTGCCGCATCCAGGATCGCGGTGTTCGCAGCGATGTCCGCCTCGATCTCGGCGGCTTCGGCGCGGGCGAGGGCTATCAGCCGGTCCAGCTCGGCCAGCCGGCCGACCCGCCGGCGCGCTCTGGCTGTGGCGCCGATGTACTCGGCGTGCGGCTTGGTGTGCGCTCCCAGCTGGACGCCCTGCGCAAAGGCGCCGTCCACGGTGATCGACGGCGGCGCGGCCGGCTGCGCGCGCGAGGCGGATCCGGCAGCGACGGGGCGGATGACCGCGACCGACGACAGTAGAGCCGCCACCACGCCTTCCGGAACCGGGCCGCCCGGCTCCGGTACCAGCAGATTGGCGAGCGTCTCACCGGTCGGCCGCAAATTGCTCGGCAGTGGCCGCAAAAAGGTTTCGGAGGTGCCGACCACATCGGCAGGCCCCAGCAGATCAGCGATTCTATCGACCGGAGCAGGAATCCAGGCGTCCAGGAGGTTTGCTGCGTGGAGCGCTGCCTCCACTGCGGCTGCCGTCGATTCGTCCACGCCGTCGGCGAACGCCACCGTCGCCCAGAACGGGGCGCCTGCCCGACCCTCCCGGGGGGACGTCCTAGCCGCGAACGGTGGCGGCGCATCGTCCTGCTCGGCCGCGATCGTCGTTCGTTCCCGGTCCCGGTCGGCAATGTGAATTTCCAACTGCACCAACAATTCCCGCAGACGTCCGAGCGCGTCCCTGATGAGCTGAAACGCTTCCGCGGTGCGCGCCGCCACCACTGACGAAAGGTCCACGGCCGCGGATGTTCCGAGCAGCTCGGCCGCAGCGAGCAGGTCGGTCGGCAGGCTTGCCACATCGAGCCGCTCGAGGACCACGCGATGCCGGGATCCCCAGTCCCGCAGCGATTCCGAGAGTTGGGTTCGCGCGGCGGCCAGGCCGGTCTCGGCCAGCTGCAACGCCTCTCCGGACGCTGACCACCTCGCCCTGGTGCGTTCCAACGCCTGGGCCGCACGATCTCTGGCCCGCTTCAACTCCTCCAGCCGGGCCAGCAGCTCCCGAACGGCCGCGACGTCCTCGTCTCTGGCAGCACTGCGTGCGGAGGCCCGCACACCCAAAGATCCGTCGTGCGCCTGATCGACCGGCCGCCAGGCTATTCCGGCGTCCGCAGCGAACTCCAGCAACTGGGCGGCCGCCCTGGAAACGGCGGCCACCGCAAGGCGATGGGACTCGTCGGCGCCCGTCACGGCGTCGCTGCGTCGAGCAAGCTCACCGGCGGCCCGCTGCGCCGCCGCGGCGTCCCGTTCAACGGCGCCGCGTAGCTCGTCGGTCAGGGCGGTGAGCCGGCCAAGAGCCTCCCTGTCCCGGTATGCCGAGGAAGCCTTCAACGAGCTCGGAGGAGAACTCGCGCATGTGCGACAGCAGAGCATCCTTGTGCGCCAGGAAGATCTCAGCGCTGGATTCGTTGGTGCGGGCCAGGTCAGACAGCACCAGATAGAAGCGCGCCGCCCGTCCCGCCATTTCGTCGAGCGTGGCATCGAGCCGATTGAGTTTTCGGTACACCATCTCCGAATCCCCGTCGGCGTTGGCTGCGGCGAGTTCTTCCAGATCGGCGAGCAGTTCGGGCAGCACCAGCCGGGACAGGGTGGCGTCATCCATCCGGGCGCCGAGCACGTCCTCCACCGCCCGGTACGCGCGGTAGCCGGCCTGGGTGAACTGATAGACGTAGTGCCGGTTGCGGTATTCGGCCAGGCTCGCTGCGCGCGCACCGTCGTAGCTGCGATCTAGCAGCTGCCACAGGTACAGCTGGTCGAGCAGTGGTGTCAGTTCCTCCACAGTCAGGCGGGGCACGCCCGCCTGGCCCGGGTAGTCGATGCCGAGTTCGATGAGCGAGCCCGCGACGTCGCCGGCGTGCAGCAGCACGACATAGTTGGCCCGCGCGTTCGAATGCCCGCAGCGCCCACAGGTAGAGGTTGCTCTTCTCCGCATTGGTGAACGAGAACAGCCGAAGCCGGTCGTCCTGGGTGAAGGCTTCCAGTCCGAAACCTCCGGCCTGTTGTCCA
>JBPCPG010000362.1:0-3765 GCA_050999445.1 Nakamurella sp.
AGGTACAGACCGGTGATTGCCAGATTGGACTTCGGCGTAACCGGCTTTTCCTCGATGGAGATCAGTCGACCGTCGCTGTTTTTCTGGCCCACCCCATACCGCTCCGGGTCGCGGACCGGATAGCCGAAAAGGACGCATCCATCGATGTCCGCTGTCGCGTCGCGCAGCGTGTGCGAGAACCCCTGGCCGTAGAAGATGTTGTCACCCAACACCAGTGCAACCGAGTCGTCGCCGATGTGATCCTTGCCGATGATGAAGGCTTCAGCCAGCCCGTTGGGCTGCGGTTGTTCCGCGTAGGTAATTTCCAGGCCCCAGTCGGAGCCGTCGCCCAGCAGCCGCCGGAAGCCCGCGTTGTCCTCGGGGGTGGTGATCACCAGAATCTCCCTGATGCCGGCCAGCATCAGGACCGAGAGCGGGTAGTAGATCATCGGCTTGTCGTAAACCGGCAGCAACTGCTTGGACACTGCTTTGGTCAGTGGGTGCAAGCGGGAGCCAGCGCCACCGGCCAGGATGATGCCCTTCATCGTGCTGCCTCGTTCCGTTTTGGGTTGCTGTCGAATGCACGCAACTCCTTGCCGCGCAGTAGCCGAGACCCTACCCGAGCCGTGATCGCCCGAGCCGTCCAGTAACGAGCACAGACTTCCAGCGACGAGCACGGACTTCCAGCGACACCCCGCCTGTCGTCCCGGCTAGTGATGCGCTGCACACCTATCGTGAACATCAGCATCGAGACGGGAGCCGATCATGGATGCCATCGAACGGGCCGAGGGAGTTCTCTCGGCCATGCGCGTCCGCCGCCCAGGCACCTGCCTCCCCGGCAACGCGGAATCGCCCGCCGACCGACTCGGCACATTGGAACTGAGCCACGAATTCATCGCCGAATGCGACCGCTCGGCCCAGCGGGAGATCCAGCTCCAGGACCTGGTCCGTGGAACCGGCAGATGGGAGCCGATCGATTCCGCAAGTACCGGAACCGATCCGATCTGAATCGGCCGCTTTCAACCGGCCTTCCGCTCGGGCAGGGCCGCCCCGCCCGAAACCTGGGCAGACCGTTTGGCCACCGCCGCGCGGGTGGCCAGGCCCATTTTCAGCACCAGCCGCAACGGTGCCTGCCACCACCGGTGATAGCGACGTGACAGGTACCGATAGGCGCTGCGGTGGTGCGCGTCCGCCATCGCACCGGGCTGCTTGACCGTGGACCGGCCACCAAGATGTACGACGGTCGCGGACGGCGCATAGATGTTCTGCCAACCAGCTCTGGCCAGGCGGTCGCCGAGATCCACGTCTTCGAAATACATGAAATACCCGGGGTCGAAACCCTCGACCTGCGCAAATGCGGTGCGCCGCAACAATAGGCAGGCGCCGGACAACCAGCCTGCCGGTCGCTCGACCGGCGCCGCGTCATCGACGCGATAGGAGCGGGTCTAGGGGTTAGACGGCCAGCACCACCCCAGCACAGCGTGACCGACGCCCGCGCCGATCGACGGCAGCCGGCGCGCGGACGGGTAGACGGTGCCGTTCTCCGCGGTGATCAACGGCCCGACGGCGCCTGCATTTCGATGGCGCCCCGCCACAGCCATCAGCTCGTCGACGGCGCCCGCTCCCAGGACCACGTCGGGATTCACCAGAACCGCGAATTCGATTTCCGGCGCCAGGGCGGCCATGCCGGCGTTGGCGGCGGCGCCGTACCCGATGTTGCCTCCGGTTCGCAGCAACCGCACGCCCGTCCGGGCGGCTGCGATCTCGACGGAGCCGTCGGTCGAGCCGTTGTCCGCAATCACCACCGACACCGGCGAGCTGTAAGCGCCCGGTACCGAATCGAGCAGGGCTGCCAGCGTCTCACCGGGCGAGAACGTGACGATCACGATGCCGACGGTGTCGCGGGTCACGAGGCCGCCGTTCGAGCGGCCGTGTGGTAGGCGACCAGGTGCGACCGGGCCGCCGCGGCCCAGGTGAACTCACCGGCTCTGGCGGTCGCCGCCGACGCCAGGGTGCGGCGGCGTTCGGAGTCGTCCAGCAGAGCGCCGAGTTCCGCGGCGATATCACCGGCACCGGTTCCGGAATACGCGACCGCAGCACCGCCGACCTCGGGAAGAGCCAGTCGGCGCGTGGTCAATACGGCTGCGCCACAGGCCATTGCCTCCAGTACCGGCAGTCCGAATCCTTCTCCCAGGCTCGGGTAACACACCACCTGGGCGCCGCCCAGCAACGCGGGCAGCAGGTCGGCCGGTAGATGCCCTGGTTGCAGGACCCGAAGAGCTGGTGGCACCGCAGCCAGCGCCGGCCCGATTGCTGTGTCCCACCCGCGGGAACCCGCCAGCACCAGAGCGGGCGGGTTCGACCTGTCCAGACAGGCACGGGTGAAAGCTCGAATCAGCGCCGGCACATTCTTGCGAGGCTCGAGCGTGCCGAGAAACGCGACCCACTGCGAGTCGCCCAGGTCGAGGTGGTTCCGGAGAGCGTCGATCTGCCCCGACGACGGCAGATGGAACCGATCGAGGTCGACCCCGTGATGCGCCACCACCATGCGCGAAGGCCGTGCATGCACGTGTCGGATCAGCTCGTCCGCGGTGGCCTGACTCGGCACCACGCAGACCGCGGCCCGCCGCAGCGAGGTTCTCGTCCACGCTCGGAAGAACCGGCCCTTGACGCCCAGGTGCAGACCACGGTCGGAGAAGAACGTCGCATCGTGCAGGGTGGTAACGACCGGAATTCGCGCTGCCAGCGGCATCGTGTAGTGCGGTGAGTGGATCGCGTCGACGGTCAGGCGCGCGGCCAGCCGCGGCAGGGTGGTTTGTTCCCAGGCCAGCCGGGTCGCGCGGTTGTCCAGACTCTCGGCGATCGGGACGATTCGACTGTGTGGCGCGAGCTGCGCGAAGACGTCGGCATCCCGGTACTGGCAGACGACGGACAGGGCCGCGCCCGCCGCGTCCAGTGCGGCGGCCAGGTTGTCGACGTAGCGCCCGACGCCCCCCCGTTCACCAGGTATGGCGGTGGCGTCCAGCAGCACCCGAGGCTCGGTGCGGCTGCGCACGGCTGGGTCTCCTTCTCGGGTGGCTGCCTGTCGATCATGGGTGACTGTTGATCGAAATATGGTCGGCCACAGTCCGTGGCCGTTGCAGCCTAGCGGGCGATCGGGGCGACGCGCCGGTAGCTGCCACACCGATCTTCGCCCGACGCACGTCTGGGATGATCTCCAGCGAACCGACATCGTCCTGCTGGCACTGCCACAACAGGCAGCCGGCACTGGAAGGGATTGCATGACTGACCCGAACGCCCCGGCGCAACCTTCCGAGGATATTGCCGGGCAGCCCGTGGCTCCGGCATGGGCCAGGCGCCGGCACCGTGAATGGACGCCTCCCGGCCTGGCCCTGGTCGCAGTGCTGCTGGGCCTGTTCCTGTTCGTTGCGCTACGCCTGGGTCCAGCACTACTCGGATTCAAAGTTTTCGGCGGGGTTGATCTATTGACCGCTCAGGCGCCGTGGAACACCGGCGCAACCGGCCCGCCCTCGACCAACCCATTCGTCGGAGACAATTTGGATTCGATCTTCCCCGGCTACATTGAAATGCACACTCGCCTGTTCAACGGTGATCTCCCACTGTGGTCCGGCTTCGGAGGCGCGGGCGGCCCGCTCATGGCGTCCCCGAATTTTCCGACCTTGACTCCGGCGTCGGTCTGGCTCGTGCTGCTGCCGACGTCGTGGTCCCTCGGCTTCACCAAGCTGGTCGAAGTCCTCCTCGCCTTCGCCGGCATGACGCTGTGGC
>JBPCPG010000123.1:0-4724 GCA_050999445.1 Nakamurella sp.
ATCCCATCGACATCACCGTCGAGGGCAAGACCAAGACCACCACCTCGGTCGAGCAGACCTTCTCCATCGTTCCGTTCCGCAGCAAGGTCGACGCGCTGTGCCGGGTACTGGAGATGTCAACTGGCGATGCAACTATCGTCTTCGTTCGCACCAAGTCGGCCTGCGACGAGGTCGGCGCTGCCTTTGCGGCGCGCGGAGTTTCCGCCGCCGCCCTCAACGGCGACGTTGCCCAACGCGACCGCGAGAAGATCGTTGAGCGACTACGCGCCGGGTCCATCGACGTGCTGGTGGCCACTGACGTCGCCGCCCGCGGGTTGGATGTCGACCGCATCGATCTGGTCGTCAACTTCGATGCCCCGCGCGAGTCGGAGAGCTACGTGCACCGCATCGGACGCACCGGCAGGGCCGGCCGCACCGGCCGCGCTCTGACCTTCTTCACCCCGCGGGAGATCTGCCAGGTCAAGGTGATCGAGCGAGCGACCGGCAATATCATGACCCAGGTGACGCCGCCGAGTGCCGCGGACGTTGCCAAGCATCGCACCGCGAAAGTTCTTGCGGCGACTCAGGATCGGGTCGGCAAAGATCGCATCGAACAGTTCCGCAGCGCGCTGATGTCGTTCGCCGAGCAGCAGTCTCTGAGCGTCTACGACGTCGCTGCCGCATTGCTGGCAACGGCGGCGGGTGACGACGGCTCGCCGGTCCGGCCCGAGCCGGAGATGGAAACCCTTTCAAGGCATGCCCATCGCGCCGAGCAGGGCGCCGGCAGCTACGCCAAGCAGAGCCATCGCGCGGACCGGCCCGGCAAGTACGACAAGTCGGATCGACAGACTCGGCCGGAGCCGCGCCGCAAGCGCGTTGACGGACCTGCCGGCCCGCGCTGGCGCGTTGCAGTCGGACGCAATCACGGGGTGCGACCGGCCGGCATCGTCGGCGCGATCACCGGTGAGGGCGGTATTACCGGCCGCGAGCTCGGTCGAATCGACATCTTCGACACCTACAGCGTTGTCGAGATCTCCACCCATCTGTCCCCGGCGACAGTCGGCAAGATCGGTTCCGCAACGGTCAGCGGCCAGAAGCTGCGAATCCGCCGCGAGCAGGACTGATCTCACCCCCGACTTCGCGGGTTTGCTGGTTTTTATGACCCGGATTTCAGGAGCCGTCTCGACTTTCATCACGCCGACTTCGCGGGTCCGATGGTTGTTATGAGGTGCTGTGAGCCGGATCTTTGACCGGATAACCGCCAAAGAACCCGCGAAGTCGGGCTTGGTCGGGCCTCAGGCGTAGTGCGTCCGATCGCCGGCCAACCGCTCGCACAGCACCTGACAATTGACCGCGGCATTGCCGTAACTCACTACGGTATGACGCATGTCGGTAGCGTCCGGCCAGCCGGTTTCGACCACCACCGCATCCGGGCGCTGACGAACGATCTCGTCCAACGCTGCCCTGTCGGATGAGCCCGCCCGGCCCCGCACCAGCACCAGAATCGGCCGACCGATCTCGCCGAGCCGCAATTCGGCCCCTCGCTCCAGCAGCTGCAGCTCCGGCCAAGTCGCCGTCAGCGCGTCCAGCAGCCGCTGCGAGACCGGGCCGGCCGCGGCGTTGCTGCCGGTGCGCAGGTCCACCACCGTGGGCGAGGAGGTGAGCACCAGCGTGGGATCGACGGTGATCGCGCGTTCTGCAGCGGCTCGCCCGATGGCTCTCATTTCGACGGCGGCAGCACCGAGCTCTGCGACTGGCTGGGCGGCGAGGGAGGCCATTGCCGCGCACCGGCGCTCAACCGAGCGAGTCAGCCCTTCCACCGACACCCGTCTGTCGGCCAGTGCGGAGAGGATCGCCTCAACACAGTCCAGGTACATCTGCTGGTCGTCGATCTGCGCAGCGTGCCCGGTATTGCCGGTGTTGCCAAGGCACAGCAGGTCGGCGCCGGCCTGCAGCGCCATCACCGCCGCCCCCGGCACGCCGTAACGGTCGGCCAACGCTCGCATGTCCAGCGCGTCGGTAATGACCACCCCGTCGAAACCCATGTCCCGGCGCAAGATCTCGATCCAGCGCGGGCTGACCGATGCCGGCAGCTCATCCACCGCAGGAACCAGCAGATGCCCGGGCATCATCGCCGCCACCCCGGCCCGCACGGCCGCCACAAACGGCACCAGCTCTCGGCGCCGCAGCTCGTCCAGCCCGAAGGGCAGGTGCGGAATGGCCAGGTGCGAGTCCACTCCTGGATCACCATGACCGGGAAAGTGCTTGGTACAGGCCAGCACTCCGGCTGACTGCAGGCCTTGCGCATACGCGACGGTGTGCCGCACCACCAGCTCGGTATCGGCACCGAACGAGCGGATGCCGATCACTGGGTTGGCCGGGTTGGAGTTGATGTCGGCCACCGGGGCCAGGTTGCAGTCGATCCCGATCGCCCGCAGCAGCCGGCCGTGTGCCGTTGCCAGCTCCATCGTCAGCGCAGTGTCGTCTACCGCGCCGAGCGCCGCGGCCCCCGGCAACGACGATCCCGGACCTGCCTCGATCCTGGTGACATCACCGCCTTCCTCGTCGCAGGCGATCAGCAGCCGGTCGGCGTCCCGACCGCGCTGGCCCTGCAGCTCGGCGGTGAGTGTTGCCGCCTGCTGCAGGGACTGCAGGTTGTGGCGGAACAGCACCAACCCGCCCAATCCACCGTCCACTGCGTGGCGCAGCCAGGCCGGAACGGTGGTGCCGTTGAAACCGGGGGCCAGCACCCCGGCGGCCAGCGCCCGAAGTTCTTGGGACATCAGCCCTTCCCCGACCCTGCGATCAGCCCGAATGAGAGAGGGCGCTGCGGGCCAACGGTCACCGGGTAGTTCCTGTCGTCGGATATGAAGGGCACAGCGAGGATGAACTCATTCCAGGACTTCATGAACGAGAACAAGGCTCGTGGCAGCGTCCTGGCACCACCAACGGCAGCAACACTGAGAACGACTCCCGCCACCGGCTCGCCCCGTCAACATACGCCGCCTCCTCGATCTCCTTGGGGACGGCCGCTACGAGTCCGCACATCATCGAGCTACCGGACGGCATCGAGCGGCGGAACTTGATCCTGGCAACGGCCACCGGCACCCGCAGCGTTACCGGACCGCTGGCGATCACTGCCACCACCGCCACCAGCAGCTGGGTGCCTGCCACCACGATCCCGATGGGCCGCCGAACTCCGCAGGATCACGACTCCTCCCCTCGAACAGGTTCGCCGCGGACTTCAGATCAATCTGAGCTGCTCGAATGCTGGAGCGGGTGGAGCCGGAGCGGGGGGAGCAGGCGGAGGAAGGCTGCCGTCCGGAAATGACGCATCGGGATCGCCTGGCACTCCCCTACTCTCGCCGCGGCCGCGCATCGCGGAGTTGAAACTGCCCATGCCAGCGGCCTTTCGGGCCACCTGCACCCGCTCGGCGACGGCGTCCCGGTAAGCCCGCGGCACATAGGAGCCGCCGCGATACAACGCCAAGTAGGTCGGCACCAGCTCCGGTCGCTCCCGGCTGAGCCATTGCATGAACCACTCCTTGGTGCCGGGACGCAGATGCAGGGAAATGCCGCTGACGCCGGTGACTCCGGCGTCAGTCAGCTCGGCCACCAGCTCAGCGAGCTGGTCGGCCGAGTCGGTGAGGTGCGGGAGCAGCGGCGCCAAGAACACACCGCAGGGCAGCCCGGCGTCCCGCACCCGGCGGATCAGCGCGAGTCGTGCCTTGGGTGACGGTGTCCCTGGTTCCAGGGTGGCTTGCAGGGTCGGGTCGAGCAGGGCCAACGAGATGCCGATACCGACAGGCACCCGATTCGCAGCCCGCGCAAGTTGGCCGAGGTCGCGACCCAGCACAGTCCCCTTGGTCAGGATGGAGAACGGTGTCCCGGAGTCGGCAAGCGCATCGATAATGGCCGGCATCAAACAGTAACGGCCCTCGGCGCGTTGGTACGGATCGGTATTGGTGCCTAGCGCGACGTGCTCCCTCGCCCACTGCGGCTTCGCCAATTCGCGGCGCAACACCTCACCTGCGTTGGTCTTCACCACGATCTGGGTGTCGAAGTCCTTGCCGGCATCGAAGTCCAGGTAGGTGTGGGTGTTCCGGGCGAAGCAGTTGTGACTGACGACGCCGTTGGCGATGAAATCCGCTGTCTCCGTTGAGATATCGATGAGGACCCGATCGTCGCCGAGTGGTTCAACGGCTACCACCTGCAGGTGGGCATGGGACTTGACCGCCGCGTCCGCCAACGACTGCTTCCTGGTGTAGTCGGCGGTATCCACATCAGCTTCAGGGGGTCGGGCCGATAGGCCGAATCCCAGCAACCTGTCGCTCGTGGTGAGATAGGGACGCCGCTGCTGGCCCACCATCGTGCCGGCGACGTGCTTCCACCCGCCATCGGTCAGGAATCGGTGGTCGCCGCTGGCGATCAGCTCGGTCCTGTCGGCGAGGACAACTCGATAAGCGGGCTGACGGGTGGGCCACTTGGCGTGAACCAGCGACGGCACGTAGCGGCGATACCGTCCGCGAACGACGGTACCCATCACCATGTCGCCGACTTCGACATCCCGAAGTCTGCGCGTGGTGCCATTCGCCATCAAAATCCAAGTATTCGGGTCAAGGCAATAGGCACAGGCATGCGTGCAGCCTCGGTAGGGGTTGACGGTCCAGCCGAACGGCATCGCTGACGCCCCCGGCACCTTGTTCAATACCGACTTGGCGTGCACCTCGTGGAAGGTGATCCCC
>JBPCPG010000413.1:0-7528 GCA_050999445.1 Nakamurella sp.
GATGAAATCGCCACTCTTGCTGCCGACGATGTCGGCGCGCCGATCGGCGGGGGTGACGCCATCGGCAGCTCCGTTCGAGTTTTGGCCGCGGTGGTTTGTCTGGCGTTGGAGATCTCCGACGCGGCGACGCTGTGACCGGTGCACTCAGTTGGCCCTTGGCTGGGAGGCCTGAGACCGGGGTAACGAGTCGGGCGTGGTCGTCCCGTAGGTGGTACCCCAGGTTCTATCGGTCGACGCAACGCCTTCTTGGAAGGTGGTTTGCGATGCATCTGCAAAGGGATTGTCCGTCGGGCATCCGGTTCCTGGCTGCGGTGAAGCAGGGGCATGGTCTCAAACCGTCCGCCCGTGCGGCCGGGGTCGGGAAGGAGACCGGCTACCGGTGGTTGCGCGAGTCGTTCACTGCGTTGCGGCAGCAGGGCTTGAGCGTCGACGCCGCGCAGGCGGATCTGGGCTTCCACTCGGCGGTGGTGCAGAACTGGGAAGCGCAGCGGGCCGCCGGCACGCGTCGTCACCATCTGGCCGTCGATGCGGCCGTCGAGGACGCATTCTGGCGATCCGTTCTTGGGGGCGCCGGGCTCGAAGCCGCCTGTTTCTTGGCCGGGATGGGCCGCTCGACTGGATATCGCTGGTGGCGTGCCCGGTTCGAGGCGCTCCGCCGGGAGGGCGTATCTGTCCGGGCCGCGGCTCGTAAGTTGAGGATCTCCCCGGTGCAGGCCCGAACATGGGACGCCCAACGCCGTCAGGCCACGGTTCGCACCGGATGTGAGCGTGACGCCGCGGAACGTCGGGCGGTCCGCGAATCGGCTCGCTACGCCGAAAAGTTGATGCAAGGGAGGGCACCGCGATCGGACGTGCAGCGGCGTGACACGCAGTACTGGCAGTTGATGCGTTCCGGGCTGAGTAACACCGCGGCGTGCAAGCTGCTCGGAGTGAACAGACGCACCGGCGGTCTTATCCGGCTACGCCACCGGCACCAGACCGTTACTGCAACGGTGAAGCAGCCGTGGGCCGGTCGGTACCTGTCGTTGCCCGAGCGGTTGCAGATCGCCGACCTACTCTGCTGGGGCTGTCGATGCGTGCGGTGGCGGCCGAGCTGGGTCGGAGCCCGTCCACGGTCAAACGGGAGCTGGACCGGCACCGTGACAGTGAGGGCCGCTACCTGCCTCGCGGCGCTGACCACACTGCCGGCGACGTTGACCGGACTGCCAAAGTCCACCCAGGACCGCCTGACCCGACTGACATCGATTGCACCACAGCCGGAACCGGCCGCGGCGGGTCGACGCCCGGTGAACCAACTGACCGACGAGGAGGAACACCACGTGCTCACCGTGCTCAACTGCGACCGGTTCGCCGACAAACCGCCCGCTCAGGTCTATGCGACGTTGCTGGCCGAAGGTATCTACCTGTGTTCGATCTCCACGATGTATCGGATCCTGGCCAAGAATGCGCAGGTCAAGGACCGACGTCGCCAGGCCTCGCACCCGCCTCGGGCGGTCCCGGAGCTGCAGGCTACCGGCCCGCGGCAGGTCTATTCCTGGGATATCACGAAGTTGAAAGGACCGATCCGCGGGAAGTATTTCGACTGCTACGTGATGATCGACATCTACTCCAGGATGATCGTCGGCGCGCACGTACATCACACCGAAACTGCCGAGCTGGCAGTGGATCTGATGACCGAAGTGTTCGGTGTCAAGGGTGTCCCGCAGGTGGTGCACGCCGACCGCGGCACGTCGATGACCAGCAAATCGGTGGCGATGCTGCTCGATGACCTGGAAGTCACCCGATCCCATTCCCGGCCCCGAGTGTCCAACGACAACCCCTACGTGCGACACGAGGTCGCTTGCAGCGAGTGGACTCGCAGATTGGAGGCCGACGTCATGTCGGTGGTGTAGTCCTGGGCCAGTGCTCGATGGCCTGTCCCCGCCTTGACGTGCGTCGCTGGTAACGGCGGGGTGCGAAGCTCAGGGTTCAAGTCCAAGGATCTCCGCTCCATCCGGAGATTACAGGTCAGGGGAAGTCCGGACGGGCGAACGTGAGTGAACCCCCGATGATGTCTCGTTATGTCGAACCCCGGAGATGGGAAGTTCCGCTGGGGTGCAGGGCTGGCCGCTGAGAAACGGCAGGTGACGGCCGGAGAATATGGACCGGCCGAATGAGCACCACCGCCCCGGGGCAAAGGGGGCGCCCTACCCGGACGCATCTCGCGCAAGTGGAACGTGGAAACCCCGTCGAGGTCCGAGGTCCTGTCAGGGATTTCGGTAGGCCGACCGTGAGGGAGGCGGAACTCCTCGGCGGGAACAGGATGGCCCAAGAAGCCAATGCCGGACCGCCGAAAGGCACCGGGAAACCGGGACGACTGTGCGACCCCTCCAGGTCGGGTCCCGGGCCACCGGCCGGACACCGGGCGCAGTGCCCGGGCCCGAAAGGGAGCTGACGTGGGCCAGGTGAGCCTTTGACGACAACTGAGCACGGTCACCGGAACAGAAGGGCAAGTTGGACACGATGGCGGAACACGCATTTGCCACGGCGATGGTGGTCCGCCCCGTGAACGGACCTGATGACGACCAACTCGACTGGAACGCCGTCAACTGGCGCAAGGTCGAGGACGCCGTACGGCGACTACGGCACAGAATCTTCAAGGCCTCGCAGGCGCAGGACCACAAACAGGTCCGCAATCTGCAGAAGTTGATGTTACGGAACTGGTCGAACACGCTGCTGAGCGTGCGGCAGGTCACCGAACACAACGCCGGCCGGATGACGGCAGGCGTCGATGGGGAGGTGGCCCTGACCCCACGGGATCGGGCCACCCTGGCGAAGCGGATCCACCGTTCGCTGGACCCCAAGGACGCCATGCCCGTCAGACGGGTGCACATACCGAAGAGCAACGGAAAGCAACGCCCACTTGGTATTCCGGTGATCGCGGACCGCTGCCGTCAGGCCGTGGTCCGCGCCGCCCTGGAACCGGAGTGGGAGGCACGGTTCGAGCCCAGATCCTACGGATTTCGGCCCGGCCGTGGCTGCCATGACGCGATCGCCGCCATCTACGCAACGGTGTCCCGTAAGACGGCCCGACGTGAATGGTTACTCGACGCGGATCTGGCCGCGGCGTTCGACCGAATCGACCACGACCACCTTTTGGCCATGCTCGCTGGCTTCCCCGCCAAGGACGCGATCAGGGGCTGGCTGAAGGCAGGCGTGATCGAACACGGGAAGGGCTTCGCCCCGACCGAGGAAGGAACCCCGCAAGGAGGCGTCATCAGCCCCATGCTTTTGAACGTCGCTCTTCACGGAATGGAACAAGCCGCAGGCATCAGATACCGGCGCAAAGGCCGCTTCAATGAGCTCAAAACCGATGTCGAATGCCCGGTCCTGGTGCGTTATGCCGACGACTTCCTGGTCATGTGTCACACCCGTGAGCAGGCCCAGGACGTCAAGGACCGACTGGCGCAGTGGCTCGAGCCCCGCGGGCTCCGCTTCAACGACGAGAAGACGAAGATCGTCAAACTGTCGACTGGCGCGGACTTCCTCGGGTTCAATATCCGTCGCTGTCCCAACGGAAAGCTGCTGATCAAGCCCAGCAAAACGGCGATCAAGCGTGCCCGGGGCACGTTGTCGGCCAAGGCCCGTTCCCAGCGTGGAGCCAACGCCTCGGCCCTCAACCGCGCCTTCAACTCCTTCATCCGGGGGTGGGCCGCCTACTACCGGACGGTGGTGTCCAGCGAGGTGTTCCAATCGCTGGATGCACACGTATGGCGACTGACTTACAAGTGGGCCAGCCATACACACCCGAAGAAGCCGAAGAAGTGGATCATCCACCGCTACTACGGCTCCTTCAACCCGAACAGGCGTGACCGATGGGTATTCGGCGACCGCGACAGCGGCGCCTATCTCATCAAGTTCGCCTGGACTCCGATCGTCCGTCATGCGCTGGTCAAGGACACCGCGTCGCTCGACGACCCGGCCCTGGCCCTTTACTGGGCCGACCGGCAACGGAAGAAGGTCCCGCCTCTGGGCAAATACCGGCTGCGGCTGCTCCAAGCTCAGCACGGTCGCTGCCCGGTCTGCGGAGACCTTCTGCTCCACGCCGACCACGAACCGCAATCCCCGCAGGAGTGGGAATTGTGGCTCGCCGCCACCCGGAAAGCGTTGGACCGCCAATCCATCGCCTTCCGGCAACGGCGCGGCACCGGAGCGGATGATCGAACACCCCACCGTCTCGTGCACGTCCGCTGCCAACCACGCCTTTCGGCGTCACCAGCAGCGGACCCCAACCACCGCAGCGCCCGCGAGCCCATCGGGCTTGCCTGAGCCGTGTGCCGGGACAACTGGCACGCACGGTTCTGAAGGGGCCCCGGCGCAGCAATGCGTCGGGGCTACCTGACTCCGAGGCGTGGAACAAGACGCTCAAGTACGCGCCGGTGTTCCCGGAACGGTTCACCTCACTGCAGGCAGCTCGGGCGTTCATCGACGAGTTCGTCGACTACTACAACCACGACCACCGCCACGCCGGCATCGGGTTGCACACGCCCGCCGACGTCCACTACGGCCTGGCCCCGGCCACCGCCCGACGGCGCTCCGAGGCGTTGGCGGCCGCCCGCGTCCAGCACCCCACCCGCTTCGCCACCGACCACGACCCCAAAATCCTCGACCTCCCGCCGGCCGCCTGGATCAACGAACCGAAGAAGACGGAGGAGGACACCGCAGCCTAAAATTATCTCCCGCCGGCCTCAACCGGCTTGACAACTTCCGTCCCGCCGATCGTCTTACGAGACACCCGGTTCGTAGCGGGTGAGCGGCCCCAAACTGCTGATTGCTCGTTCTCACAAGACCCGTTCGATTTTCAGCCCTGTGAGGGGGGCCGTATGTGCGACTTGTCGGATGGAGATCACCAGCAATCACATCGGGCCGCCCTCGTTCCTTGAGAAGGGTGGCCGCATTCATCTGACGCCAGAAGGTGCCGAAATCCTAGACGGGCAGAGCGTGTTCCTCGCGCACAAGATTGCCGTGCTGCCGTCGGGGTGGGTTGCTGCTGAGGTGCACAAGCACGTCGACGACGGCCCTGGGCTCCCGGCGCACTGGCGACGTTTTACTTACATGTTTCCGGCGATACAGGTGGTGATGATCGAGCAAAACATGCCCGCAACCGACGAAGATCCCGAGTTCTACGCCAGGCCCAACAAGTTCAACGACGCGTTCTGGCGCCTGGAAGGAGCAAATGAGCTACTGGCGGAGCCAGACGGAAAATCCGCATCGGGAACATGAACGGTCTGCAAATTGGGTACGCGCGGGTGTCCACCGATGCGCAGGACCTCACGGCGCAGCGGGAGGCCCTGTCTGCGCTCGGCGTCTCGGCTGACCGGATGTACGTCGACCATGGCTTCACCGGCCGCAACCGTGAGCGGCCCGGCTTGCGTGAAGCACTGGCCGCGACCCGGTCGGGCGACATGCTGGTGGTGACGAAGCTGGATCGCCTGGCCAGGTCGATCTCCGACGCTCGCGCGATCGCGGAAGAGTTAACCAACCGGCAGGTCGGGCTGAGCATCGGCGGATCGCGGTATGACCCGAGCGACCCGATGGGCCGGCTATTTTTCAACCTGCTGGCCGTTTTCGCAGAGTTCGAAGTTGACCTGGCCAGGGCCCGCACCAGGGAGGGGATGCAGGTTGCGAAGGCCAAGGGCCGGCTACGTGGCAAGCAGCCGAAACTGAAAAAGGCCACCGAGACGCACCTGGTGGAGATGTACCGGTCCGGCCGGCACACCACGGCGGAGCTGGCCGAGCTGTTCTCAGTGTCCAGGGCGACCGTGTACAGGGCGGTTCAGCGAGCCGGAGGGAGTGCCGGCGATGCGATCCAGGACTGAACCGCCTTGGCGGGGTTGTCGCCGGGTTCGTTTTCCGGCGGATTCAGGGACTATCGCCGCTGGGGTGATCACCCAAGGCCACTTTGCGGCTTGGCCGCGCAGGTGCTGGCGCCGGTCGGAGGTGCCACCGGTCTGGACTACCGGCGCGGTACGGTGCCGGTTGCTGCCGTTGGTGCTGCAGCAGACGGGGAGGTCAAGACCATGCCGCCGAAACGTCGTGGCTCAGCCGATGACAGTCAGTTCAGCTTCGATTTCGAAAGTCTCTGGGGAGAGCCCGAAGGAGCCCGCGATGAATCGGTACGGCGAGCGAGCGCAACGCCACTACCAGCAGTTTCTGGCGCCGACGTACGCGATGATCCCGGATCACGAGGTCTTCTTTTCGACGTTGGGTCAGGAGATCGAGGACCAGGTGTTCGAGCTGAGGGATCAGCTGGCCGGGCCGGATCCGTTGGGGGAGGGTTATTTGGAGAAGGTGGGCCGGCTGAACGCGGCGCGGTTGCAGGCGGAGGAAGTGGTGCTGGCGGAGCTGCTGCCGGCGCCGGAGGAGACCCAGGACGAGGACGATACGGGGAGCAACTCGGCGGCCACCTGGGCGATGTCGTTCCAGCAGTTGAAGAAGGACAGCTTGGATCGCTGACTTCACCCGCGGTTACTGCCGGCACTACCCCGGCGGCCGCCCGGTTCCGGCCGGTGCCGGGTGAGCAGTTGACTCCGTCGGGTTCGAAGGCCCGCGTCGACGCGAATTTGGCCGCTGTTCGGCTGTCCCGGCGTTTGGAGGAGGAGCACCGGCCGGCGACGACGACCGATGAGCGACGGGTCCTTGCCGGTTGGTCGTCGTGGGGCGCGGTTCCGCAGGTGTTCGACCGCGGCCGGGACGAGTTTGGCGACCAGCGGGCCGCGCTGGAGGGTCTGCTCACGCCGGCCGAGTTCGACGCCGCTCGCCGTACTACGGTCAACGCGCACTACACCGACCCGGCGATTGCCGGCCTGATGTGGGAAGCGTTGCAGCGCCTGGGCATTAACGATGGGCAGGTCCTGGAGCCAGGGTCGGGCAGCGGGACCTTTCTGGGCCTGGCGCCGGACGCGGTTCAGATGACCGGGGTTGAGTTGGATCCGGTCACGGCCAGGATCGCCCGGGCGCTGTACCCGAGCGCCGAGGTCCGCACCGAGTCATTCGCCGATAGCCCTTTTCTGGCCGGCCATTTCGACGCAGCGATCGGCAACGTCCCGTTCGCCGACGTCGTCCTGCACGACCGCAGGCACAACCCCGGCGGACACGTCATGGACGACCATTTCATCGTCAAATCGTTGAATTTGGTCCGGCCCGGCGGCGTCGCAGCGTTCCTGACTTCCTCGTTCACGATGGACAGGACGAATCCGGCAGCTCGACGCGAGATGCACGCGCTGGCTGACCTTGTCGGCGCGGTCCGCCTGCCGTCCGGGTCGCACCGCCGCACCGCGGGCACCGAGGTCGTCACCGACCTGCTGCTGTTCCGTCGGCGGGAAGCCGGCCGGGCCCCGGGCGAGGACTCGTGGACTCTGACCCAGCCGCTGAAGGTTGACGATCACGTCATCCGGGTCGGTGGTTACTTCGCCGAGCACCGCGATCAGGTCCTGGGCCGGTTCTCCGTCGGTCAGGGTATGTACGGCGCTGAAACGGTCCGAGTGGT
>JBPCPG010000418.1:0-4651 GCA_050999445.1 Nakamurella sp.
GACCCGGATGTTCCACTGCTCGACGTCCTGAGCACGGCCGAGTTCCTGTTACAGGCCGGCGCGGATCCGAACGCCGGGTTCCTCCTACCCGACGAAGCCACGCCGTTCACCGCGCTGACCGGCGCAATGGGCTCCGGGGAACTCGGATCGAACGATCAGCCCGGGCATCCGCACGGTCCGGCGTTGGCTCGTCTGCTGCTGACGGCCGGCGCCGACGCCAACGACGGTCAGGCGCTGTACAACCGCATGTTCGAGCCGCAGAACGACCACCTGCAGTTGCTGTTCGAATTCGGGCTCGGCGCCGGTGACGGCGGTCCCTGGCACCGGCGCTTTCCGAGCACGACCGACGACCCGAGCAGCATGCTGGCCGATCAGCTTTCGTGGGCGGTGTGCCACGGAATGGCCGAGCGGGTTCGATTGCTGGCTGCGCACGGTGTGGACCTCGGTCCACTGGGCGGTCGCCTCGCGGCGACCGGGGTCGGCACCATGATCGAGCTGGCGCAGATCTCGGGACATCCCGAGATCGCGGACCTGCTCATCGGTGTCGGCGCGCCGTCCACCCATGTCGCTCCCGTGGTGCAGTTGGCTGCGGCGTTACTGGCCGGCGATGCGGAGCGGGTGAGGGCGCTGACGGAAAGCGACCCCACCCTGCTGCCGATGCTGCGGGCGCAGCGGCCCGCTCTCGTGCTCAGGGCGGTGGGAACCGGATCAGCTCCCGGAGTCGAGTTGGTGCTGCGCAACGGCTTCGATATCAACGCCTATGGACGGCAGGACGTACCGATCGAGCAGCCCTGGGAAACGGCGTTGCACTGTGCCGCCGGTGCGGGTGAACTGGAATTGGTGCAGCTCCTGCTGCGCGCCGGCGCCGACCCGAACCTGGTCGACAAGCGTTTCGGGACGACCCCATTGGGGTGGACAGAACACTTCGGACGTACCGAACTGACCGAGACGCTCCGGCCTGTGACGGGAGCACCCGCGCCCAGTTGATCCCGCAAACTGCGCGGGTCGGACGGCGCAACAGGTAGCGCCGCGCCGGAAACCCCGGTCGGCCGGTCTTCGTACGCAGGCCGGCCCGTAAGCTCGCCGCACCAGCCAAGTCAACACGGACGAAAGACGAGTATCGATGACGAGCAGCGCCCGCACCTTCGGCAACGACTTCCTGTGGGGTTCAGCCACGGCGTCCTACCAGATCGAGGGTGCGGTCGACGAGGGCGGCCGCGGGCCGTCCATCTGGGACACCTACAGCCACACCCCGGGCCGGACGCTCAACGGCGACACCGGCGATGTCGCGGACGACCACTACCACCGCTGGTCCGAGGACGTCGGTCACATCAAAAGCCTTGGCCTGCATGCCTACCGGTTCTCGATCTCCTGGCCGCGGGTGCAGCCCGGCGGCACCGGCGAGTTCAATGCCGAAGGCATCGCCTTCTACTCGAACCTGGTCGATGCCTTGCTGGCGGCGGGGGTGCAGCCCGTGGTGACGCTGTATCACTGGGACCTGCCGCAGGAGCTCCAGGACGAGGGCGGTTGGACAAACCGGGAAACCGCCGTCAAGTTCGCTGCCTACGCACGGCGAATGGCCCAGGAGTTCGGGAATCGGATCACCGTCTGGACGACGCTGAACGAGCCGT
Source organism: Nakamurella sp. (assembly GCA_050999445.1). Lineage (GTDB taxonomy): Bacteria > Actinomycetota > Actinomycetes > Mycobacteriales > Nakamurellaceae > Nakamurella. The sequence goes on from JBPCPG010000418.1 coordinate 1,632, forward strand.
GGTGCGCGGCATACCTGGGCTACGGCTCCGGCGTGCATGCGCCCGGCATCACCGACGGCGCGTCGGCGCTCGCCGCGGTTCACCACCTCAATTTGGCGCACGGGCTGGCCGGAAGTGCCATCCGCGAAGTTCTGGGTGCCGACACCAAGATTTCGGTGACGTTGAATCTGCACGTGACCCACCCGGACGATCCCGAGTCGGCCGACGATCTCGATGCCGTGCGCGCCATCGACAACGTCGGCAACGAGGCGTTCCTGCAGCCGCTCCTCGAGGGCCGCTATCCCGCCGACCTGCTGGCGGACACTGCGTCGATCACCGACTGGTCGTTCGTCCGGGACGGGGACCTCGAGCTGATCAACATCCCGATGTCGCTGTTGGGCATCAACTACTACTCGTCCGGCCGCGTTCGGAAGTTCGGCGGCGCGGGTCACCGGCAGGAGGCACACGATCACGGCGCCGGTACGGCCAGCCCGTGGGTCGGTGCAGATCATGTCGAGTTCCTCCCGCAACCGGGCCCGCACACGGCCATGGGCTGGAACGTCGACCCGGCATCCCTCACCGAACTGCTGGTCAAGGTGGGCGGCCGGTATCCGGATGTGCCGCTGATGATCACCGAGAACGGGGCCGCCTTCTACGACGAGCTCTCCGACGACGGTCGGGTGCACGACGACGACCGGGTCGACTACCTTTACCGGCATCTCGACGCCGTGGGCGCCGCACTCGATGCGGGCATCGACGTGCGCGGGTACTTCGTCTGGTCGCTGCTCGACAACTTCGAGTGGTCGTGGGGATATGACCGTCGATTCGGCATCATCCGCGTGGACTTCGAGACTCTCGAGCGAACCTGGAAGGACTCGGCCTTCTGGTACGCGGCCCTGATCAGGACGAACTCGTTGCCGGACCGCGCAGTTCGCTACCAGTAGCGCCTCCGCGCGACGGTCAGGCGGCGGAGGCGATGCTGAAGGAGTTGGCAGCGGCGGAGAGGATCTGCGGCCAGCCGCCCAGGACGGCGGTGGGACCGGCCAGGCCCGTGACGCTCCAGCCGGCGCGGTCGCCGACCGCCGATCTGACGTCCGAGAGCGCGGTGTTCCCCTCTTGCTGCCCGTGCCACACGTGCACCGGGACCGCGTGGGCGGACGGATCGCGGATCCAACCGTTCGCCTCCGCCGCTGCTGCCGTGGCCGCCCTGCCGGGGTGAGGCTCGGTGTTCGAGCCGTTGTGGGTCTGCGCGAGATCCGTGGCCACGGCCAAGCGGAAGTCGGCCTCACGCCAGCGGTTGCCCAGTGCTGCCGTCGCCTCGGGTGTCATCCGGGACAGTGCTCTCATCCAGGTGGATTCGGACGTCAGGTCGCCTTCGCCCACGGCGGTGAGCCAAGAATAGAGGAGGCCGCCGCCGACCCTGGTCGGACGCTCGGCGAAAGGGTGGAGCAGCCGGCGCCGACTCGGCGTCGGCGCGGTCAGCCGCGGCGAAACTGCGGTGACCGAAGCCACCAGGCGGGGATGGCGGGTGGCGAACTCGAAAACGTCCTGGACGCCCTGGCCGATGCCAATCACCGCGACCCGACCGACGGCCAGCGTGTCGACGAGGCGTCGCAGGTCCTCGGCCGGTTCGTTGCGGCCGTCGGGTCCGATCGGATCGGAGGCGCCGGTGCCCGGGCGGTCCAGGGCCAGTAAGCGCACCGCCGAGGGCAGCGCGGCGTCGTGCAGCAGCCAGGTCGGAGCCAGTCGTGAGGACCCCTGATCCGGGATGAGGATGCACGGCACGCCGCGCGCGCTCCCGTATTCCGCCCAGGCGAGAGTTCGCCCGTCCGGCACCCTGATTGCGCCGTGGGTAGGATGATCGACCTCCGAGAGCAGGGGGTACTCGTCGTCGAACATGTCCACATAACTGCTGGCCGCGGGAAGCACGCTGGGGCCCAATCTTCTTCGGTATCGCCGGATGCGCAGGTAGGAGAGAGCTCGGAAGCGGATTCTCATCACGCAGGAACGCGACTCGAACGCAGACGGCCACCGGTTTTCGAACTCGTACCGGTTGCTGCTTCGCACCAACTCGGTGCGACCATTCCGAACTGAAGTCGCGGCCTGCCCAAGGCGCCGAACGGCGCAACGGGCAACTCGCTCCTTCGCCCCGACGACGACTGCTTTTGCTCTCCTTGTTATACGTAGTCGCCGACCCTTTCGTCGGCTCCGTTTCCAAAGCGTTATGTGACGGTTCGGTGACGCAGAGGTAGCAGAATGCTGAACGGCGGACGGCTGAGCCGGTCCGCCGTCCAACGGCCCACGAATCGATGATCCCGCAGCCGCAACCTGGGAAGAAATCAGCCGTTGCGCTGGTCCCGCCACTTCAGCCAGGGCCCGACCTGCGAGAGGTCGTAGTCAGGACCGTTGATGCCGATGGTGAAAAGGCTGAACCCGAGATCGGCGAACGCATTCGCCGCCGAAGCATCGGAGTCCTTGGGCAGCTCGGTCGATCGCTGAATCTCGGCGGCGTTCCGACCGACGCTCGTGCAGTGCTCCTGCAGGATCTGCGACTTGCGCGTCAACGTGTCCAGATCGCCGAAGACGTGCCAGATGTCGGCGTACTGGGCCACGTACCGCAGCGTCTTCTTCTCGCCACCGCCACCGATGAGCAGTGGGATGTCGCGCGTCGGCTGCGGGTTGAGCTGTTCGAACCTGGCCTCGATGCGGGGCAGGTAGTCGCCGAGCAGGTTGAGGCGCTCGCCTGCGGTGGTGAATTCGTAGCCGTAGTTGTCGTAGTCCTTCTCGAACCAGCCGCTGCCGATTCCCAAGATCAGGCGGCCACCGGAGATGTGGTCGACGGTCCTGGACATGTCGGCCAGCAGGTCCGGGTTCCGGTAGCCACCGCAGGTCACCAGCGCGCCGAGCTCGACCCGCTCCGTCTGTTCTGCCCAGGCGGCCAACATGGTCCAGCATTCGAAGTGCTTGCCGTCAGGGTCGCCGTACAGCGGATAGAAATGGTCCCAGTTGAAGACGATGTCGACGCCGGCGTCCTCGGACCG
>JBPCPG010000419.1:0-6802 GCA_050999445.1 Nakamurella sp.
TCGGCGAGGGCGGCGCTGGCGCCGCCGTGCAGTAATCCGAATGGCTGCCGGTTGCCCTGCACGGGCATCGTGCCGGTGACGCGGTCCTGGTCGGCGCCGGTCAGGACGATGCCGAGACGTTCGGCCAACTCGCCCCGGCCTGCGTTCAGCGCAGCAACCAGCTCCGGTTCGCCGGCCAGCGCACCGCTCCCTGGATACTGCAGATCATTCGTGTTGATCATGGCTGGGCTCGATTCTCTCGTGCCGGTTGGCTGTCGGTGATTGACCCTAGACTCGGGCCCGTGATGGCCACTGCTGGTGCGACGAAGAAGAGTGCTGCGAGCCGAGCGGCAGAACCGACCCTGCTGCTGCTGGACGGGCACTCGCTTGCCTACCGGGCGTTCTTCGCGCTGCCGGTGGAGAAGTTCTCCACGACGACCGGACAGCCGACCAACGCCGTCTACGGCTTCACGTCGATGCTGATCAATCTGTTGCGCGACGAGCGGCCCTCGCACGTGGCCGTCGCGTTCGATCTCTCCCGGCAGACCTGGCGGAGCGACGAGTTCGCCGAGTACAAGGCGAATCGCTCCGCCTCGCCGACCGATTTCAAGGGCCAGGTCGAGCTGATCAAAGAGGTGCTGTCCGCGCTGCGGATCGAAGTTCTGACCGCTGAGAACTACGAGGCGGACGACGTGATCGCCACCCTCACCACCAGGGCCGAGGCGGAGGGCATGGCGGTTCGCATCTGCACCGGGGACCGGGACGCCCTGCAGCTGGTCACCAGCGGAGTCACCGTCCTGTACCCGAGGCGAGGGGTGTCGGACATGACCAGGTTCACACCGGAGGAGGTCCAGGACAAGTACGGGCTCACGCCCGCGCAGTATCCGGACTTCGCTGCGCTGCGAGGCGATCCATCCGACAATCTGCCCGGAATCCCGGGCGTCGGTGAGAAGACTGCGGCGAAATGGGTGCGCGAATTCGGATCACTCGGCGAACTGGTTGACCGGGTCGACGAGATCCCGGGTAAGACCGGCGATGCACTGCGCGCCAGCCTGTCCAGCGTCTTGCAGAATCGGCGGCTCACGCAGTTGGTGCGGGACGTCGAGTTGACCATCGACCCGATCGACCTGGTGGCGCAGCCGTACGACCGCGAGGCAGTCCACGAGATCTTCGACAACCTTCAGTTCAAGGTGTTGCGTGAACGGCTGCTGGAGACCTTCGAACAGGCCGACGAGACCAGCACCGAAGGTTTCGATGTCTCCGGGGTGCGCCTGGCGACCGGCGCCGTCGCCGGTTGGCTCGCGATCCATGCAGCCGGAACGGTGGGGCTCTCGCTGCGCGGTAGGTGGGCGCCGGGTGGTGGCGACGTGAGCACGATCGCGGTCGCCGATGCCGCTGGTGCCAGCGCGGTGATCGACGTCGCAGCCCTGGACCAACACGACGACGAGGCCGTCGCGGCCTGGCTGGCCGATCCGGATCGATCCAAGGTGGGGCACGATCTCAAGGCTCCGGTCAACGCGCTGGCCGCACGCGGCTGGCCGGTCGGGGGCATCTCCAGCGACACCGCGCTTGCGGCCTACCTCGTGGCTCCCGGGCAGCGCGGTTTCGACCTCGGCGACCTGGTCCAGCGTTACCTGCACCGGACCCTGGATGCCGGGCGTGACGAAGCGTCGGAGCCGCAACAGTTGACGCTGGAATTTCCTGATCCGTCCGATTCCACCGCCGAAATCGACGATCCCCTGGCCGCTGCCGAGATCGCCGCCGACCGTCTCGAGATGATCAAGGCGCTCGCGGTGATCGACCTGGCTACGGCCCTCGGTGTCGCACTCGAGGCGAGCGGCCAGCAGGCCTTGCTCACCGAGATGGAGCTCCCGGTGATGCACGTGCTGGCGCGGATGGAGCGGTGCGGGATCGCGGTCGACGCCGAGTACCTGGAGGACCTGCGGTCGACCTTCGACGCCGAGGGCCGGAGTGCCGCGAGCGCCGCGTACGAGGTGCTGGGCCGCGAGGTGAATCTCGGATCACCCAAGCAACTGCAGGTGGTGCTGTTCGACGAGCTGAACATGCCCAAGACCAAGAAGACCAAGACCGGCTACACGACCGACGCCGATGCGCTGACCGTGCTGCACGAGCAGACTCAGCATCCGTTCCTGACCCACCTGCTACGGCACCGGGACGTGACCAAGCTCAAGTCGACCGTGGAAGGACTGCTCAAGTCGATCGGCGACGACGGCCGCATCCATACGACGTACCTGCAGAACATAGCTGCCACCGGGCGTCTCTCCTCGACCGAGCCGAACCTGCAGAACATCCCGGTCCGCACCGACGAGGGCAGGCAGATCCGCGCTGCCTTCGTTCCCGGTGACGGCTTCGTCGATCTGATCACCGCCGACTACTCGCAGATCGAGATGCGCATCATGGCTCACCTTTCCGAGGACGCGGGACTGATCGACGCCTTCCGGTCCGGCGAAGATCTGCACACCGCCGTGGCTGTGCGGGCGTTCGGCGTACCGGCCGCGGAGGTGACTGCCGAGCTCCGGCGCCGGATCAAAGCGATGAGTTACGGCCTGGCGTACGGATTATCGGCGTTCGGGCTGTCCGGCCAGTTGAAGATCAGCGTCGAAGAAGCCCGCGAGCAGATGGACGCCTACTTCGCCAGGTTCGGTGGCATCCGGGACTACCTCCGGCGCGCGGTGGATGTCGCCCGGCTGGAGGGCTACACCCAGACCCTCTACGGCCGTCGACGCTACCTGCCCGACCTGACCAGCGATCATCGACAGCGCCGGGAGCTGGCCGAACGTGCTGCCCTGAATGCGCCGATCCAGGGCAGCGCCGCCGACATCATCAAGGTGGCCATGCTCAACGTGCAGCGCCGTCTGGACACCGAAGGCCTACGGTCGCGACTGCTTCTGCAGGTGCACGACGAACTCCTGTGCGAGGTCGCGCCGGGGGAGAAGGAGCCTTTGACGCAACTGCTGCGGGAAGAGATGGCGGGTGCGTTCCCGCTGGAGGTAGACCTCGACGTGTCCGTCGGCGTCGGGCCCACCTGGGACTCGGCGGCGCACTGAGCCGCACTCGGGCGAATCAGGCCAGGTGGGTCACGAAGATGGCAGTTCCCGGGAACATCGCGCCCCGCTCCGACGACCACTGCCCCCACACCCCGTCGAAATTCTCCGGCCACTCCGGCTCGACGAGGTCGTCCACTACGAACCCGGCGGCCACGAGTTCTCGCATCCGGTCGCCGAGTGTGCGGTGGTGCTCGACGTAGACCGGCACCTGCTCCGAGTCGACCTCCACGTAGGGGGAGCGATCGAAGTAGGACTGGATCACCGTCAGCCCTCGCGGGCCGGGATCGTCCGGGAACATCCAGCGCATCGGATGCGTCACCGAGAAGACCCACCGGCCGCCCGGCCGGAGCACCCTGGATATCTCGCGCATTGCGCCGGCCGAGTCGGCGACGAACGGAATCGCGCCGAAAGCGGAGAACGCCTGATCGAAACTAGCCTCCCGAAACGGCAGTTCGCAGACATCGGCCTGGACCAGCGGCACCTCGACGGAGGTGCGGAGGGCTGCCGACACCGCATGCGCGAGCATTCCCGCTGACAGATCGAACGCCACCACCTCGGCCCCGCGGCCGAGAAGATACCGCGAGCAGGGGGCCGAACCGCAGCCCACCTCCAGAATTCGAGTGCCGGCAACGCTCCCCAGCAGCTGGGCCTGCTCTTCCCGCAGGTTCTCCGGGCACCAGAGGAAATCTGCGTCACCCAGGAACGCTCCGTGCTCGGCGTGGTAGCCGTCCGCGTCCGCATCCCACCAGCGGCGGTTGGCCGATCGGGACACCGCTTGATCCGCCGGCCGAAGTGCCGGGCGGGTCGTGCCGAGACCGTTCATGGGAGCCATCCTGTACCTCGAACCGGCACCCGCGCACATCGCGCTGCTGTACTGGCGTAATGTGTCGTCTGCATTGTGAGTTCAGGCCGGCCGTCGCCTGGTACAGGTAATCCCGGCCGGAACCGAGCCTTCCGGTGCAGCGCAGCGATCATGCTGCAGCAGAGCGAACACTGTCCCCGTCCACCTACCATCCCATCCCTCGGAGCACCCCACCACATGTCCGCACCCACCCGCACCGCCCCGCAGGTCGCCATCAACGACATCGGGACGGCAGAGGATTTCCTCGCTGCCATCGATCTGACGATCAAATACTTCAACGATGGCGACATCGTCGAAGGGATTATCGTCAAGGTCGACCGCGATGAGGTCCTGCTCGACATCGGCTACAAGACCGAGGGCGTCATCCCCTCGCGCGAGTTGTCCATCAAGCACGACGTCGACCCCAACGAGGTCGTCAAGATCGGTGAGCACGTCGAAGCCCTTGTCCTCCAGAAGGAGGACAAGGAAGGCCGACTGATCCTGTCCAAGAAGCGCGCCCAGTACGAGCGCGCGTGGGGCACGATCGAGAAGATCAAGGAAGAGGACGGCGTCGTCTCGGGCACCGTCATCGAGGTCGTCAAGGGCGGCCTGATCATCGATATCGGCCTGCGCTGCTTCCTCCCCGCCTCGCTCGTCGAGATGCGGCGCGTCCGCGATCTGCAGCCGTACGTCGGCCGCCAGCTGGACGCCAAGATCATCGAACTGGACAAGAACCGCAACAACGTCGTCCTCTCGCGTGGGCAGTGGCTCGAGCAGACCCAGTCGGAGGTGCGCAGCGAGTTCCTCAACCAGCTCGCCAAGGGCCAGGTCCGCAAGGGCGTCGTCTCCTCGATCGTCAACTTCGGTGCGTTCGTCGATCTCGGCGGGGTCGACGGGCTGGTGCACGTTTCCGAGTTGTCCTGGAAGCACATCGATCACCCCAGCGAAGTTGTCGAGGTCGGCCAGGAGGTCACCGTCGAGGTTCTCGACGTGGACATGGACCGCGAGCGCGTCTCACTGTCGCTCAAGGCCACCCAGGAGGATCCGTGGCGTCACTTCGCCCGGACCCACGCCATCGGCCAGGTCGTGCCGGGCCGGGTCACCAAGCTGGTTCCGTTCGGCGCGTTCGTCCGCGTCTACGACGGCATCGAAGGCCTGGTGCACATCTCCGAGCTGGCAGGTCGCCACGTGGAGATTCCGGAGCAGGTCGTCACCGTCGAAGAGGAGATCTTCGTCCGCGTCATCGACATCGACCTGGAGCGTCGCCGGATCTCGCTGTCGCTCAAGCAGGCCAACGAGGGCATCACCCCGGAGACCGAGTTCGACGAGGTCCGCGCCCAGTACGGCGTCGTGGATCACTACGACGAGGCCGGTAACTTCATGCCGCCCGAGGGCTTCGACGTCGCCACCGGCGAATGGCTCGAAGGCTTCGACACGCAGCGCGAAGCCTGGGAGAAGCAGTACTCGGAGGCCCACACGGTCTACGAGTCCCACCTCAAGCAGATCGCGGCTGCCATCAAGGCCGACGCCGAAGCTGCCGAGCCGAGCAACTACTCCTCGGCCTCGACGTCAGATTCCGCCGAAGAGGTCCCGGCCGGTTCGCTGGTCGACGACGAGGCGCTTGCCAAGCTCCGTGAGCGGTTGGCCGGGAACTGACCGACCCGGACGTGCCGGTGCCAACCAGCACGAAGTAGGACCATTGCCCGAACGGGGCCGACCGCAAGGTCGGCCCCGTTCGGCGTTAGTTGCTCTCTGGCAACAAGTTCGTTCGTTACGGCGGGTTGAGCAGACATTCACGGTGCGTCGACCTACCGTGTTGTCATGCGCCGCGCCATTCTTCTTCCTGCCCTCGCCCTCGCTCTCGCTGTGACGAGTTGCAATTCGGGCTCCACGACTGCTCAGCGAACGACCACCGTGATCCACACCGTGACCGGTGGTACGGCTGGCGGCAGCGCCGCAGGGCCACCCAGCAGTGTGGTCGTCGTCGCGCCCTCCAGCACTAAAAGTCCGGTATCGACGTCCCGTTCGACTTCTGCCGCCCCGACGACCAAGAAGACAACCGCACCGCCGAAGCCGACGGCGACCTCCGCACCGCCGATCGTGAAAGTGGATCCGTTGGCGTCCGATTGCTCGTCGCTGTTGGACCCCTCAGATGTGAAGAAGGCCATCGGAGCAACCGTAGGTGCGGGGTCGATCCGGAAGAAGGACGTCGCGAACCCGGTTCGGGGCATCACCGGCAAGATCCGGTGCTACTACCCGAAGGCCGACGCCAAGGGCACCGCGCCGGTGGTCATCGCGCTCACCCAGTACGCAACAGCGGCCGCGGCCGCGAAGCAGGTCAAGACCACGGTCGGCACCGAGACTGATGCGGGTGCCACCGCGACGGCACCGAAGGTGAACGGCTATCCGGCGCACCTGCTGCTGCGGTCGGGCGCCCTGGTGGTCGTGCAGTACGGAACCTGGACGCTGGCCATCGCCACGGCCGACCGGCTGGCGGGTAATGCGGCCGTGACCGCAGGTCTGCCCGCGTTGGCCGGGCAGGTCCTGACCAGGGTTCTCAAGAACGCGTGATCGAGCAGAGCCCCGCCGGATCGAATCGGCGGGGCTCTTCTCGTTCGACGACTTGTGCCTGCATCGCTCCGCTGACCCAATACGGTGCTGCCGATCAACAGACCTCAGACGGCCGGTGCAGGCGCCGGCGACATGTTCGTGACCCGGCGGGCCACGTAGGGACGATGACGGCCCGGTTGGCGCCAGGACTGCAGAAGACCGCGACGGGCGACGACAACGAAGAAGGTCACCGGAACCAACCCGAGACGCCCGAAGCGGTGCCGTCCGCGAGTGACCGGACCGGCGAGAATACTCGTCACGACTCCTCCTCCTGAAGCTGCTCCTGGCCGACCGGTACCAAGGT
>JBPCPG010000071.1:0-8659 GCA_050999445.1 Nakamurella sp.
GACCGGCCACGTTCAGATCTGGCAGGTGTACCTCATCGCCTTCGGTCTGGGACTGGCGACGGTCGTCGACAATCCGTCGCGCCAGACCTTCGTGAACGAAATGGTTCCGCACGGGTTAGTACGGAACGCCGTCGGCCTGAACTCGGGAAATTTCCAACTGGCCCGCATGCTCGGCCCCGCGGTCGCGGGAATAGTCATCAGCGCGGTCGGCTCCGGATGGGCGTTCGGCATCAACGCAGCCAGCTACCTGGCTCCGATAGCCGGGCTGCTGGCCATGCGGAACGCGGAATTGCAGCCCCAGCAGCGTCCGGTGAGAGGGCCGGGGCAGATCAGGGAGGGTCTGCGGTACGTCAGGGGCAAGCCGGCGCTGCTGTGGCCGATCGTGCTGGTCTTCTTCGTCGGAACATTCGGATACAACTTCGCCACCATCCTGTCGGCGTACACCAAAGAAGTATTCGCGTCCGGAGCCGACGTGTACGGCCTGTTGAACACCGCAATGGCGGGTGGGTCGGTGGTCGGGGCACTGCTGGCCGCCCGCCGTTCCACCGGGCGACTCTCGGTGTTGTTCGGCAGCGCAGCCGGAGTGGGTCTGCTGCTGGTGCTGCTCGGGCTCACGCCCTGGTTCTGGCCGTTCGTCGGGCTGTTGGTGATCACCGGCCTCACCTCGGTCACCTTCAACACGCTTGGCAACAGCACGGTGCAACTGGCCAGTGACCCGGAACTGCGGGGACGGGTGATGAGCCTGTACATGCTCGTCTTCATGGGCGGAACGCCACTGGGATCGATCCTGGTCGGGGCGGTGACCGAGCGATGGGGTGCGCCGCTGGCCCTGGTGCTCTCGGGTGGCGTCTGTCTGAGCGCCGCGCTCGGCGCCGCGTTGCTGGCAGCCCGCAGTACCGGCGTTTCGGTGCGCGTCGACCTGCACAGGGGTGCCGCACACCACGTCAACCTGATCAAGCACTCCGGGTGAGCAGAGCCTTCGCGCTGGTAGCGTTGGCGGCGTCGAAGACCCCTCGCGGGAGAGTCCGGGCCTGCTGTTGACCGGACGCCGAAGGAGCAACTCCCCGCCAAACTCTCAGGCCAACGAACCGTGAGGGAAAGACACCTCTGGAAAGCAGGACACCGTTGCACCGGTGGCCTCGCCGACGGGGCAAGCGCACTTCGGTGCGCGAAGCTCTCAGGTACCGATGACAGAGGGGGAGAGCGCCGCATCGGCCAGCGATTCCAACGCTGACGCGACGGCGCCACCCCTGAGGCATCCGAATCGGCACCTCGACCGCAAGGTCGGTGAGAAATGACAGGGCTCATGAGCGCGCACTCCCACCTTCCGCATTCACAGCCGGCGCATCACAGCTTCGCCGCCCACTCGCCGCTGAATCCGGAGAATTTCGCCGATCGGCACATCGGTGTCGACGTTCCTGGCCTGGCTGCGATGCTCGAAGCGCTGGATCAGACCGATCTCGACTCGATGGCTCGTGCGGTCGTTCCGCCGGTGATCAGATTGGACCGGGCGCTGGATCTGCCGACGCCCGCGACCGAGACCCAGACCTTGACCGAACTGAGAGCCTTCGCCGCGAAGAACAGGCCGATGGTGCAGATGATCGGCATGGGCTACCACGACACCCTGACGCCCGGTGTGATCAAGCGAAACGTGCTCGAGAATCCGGCCTGGTACACGGCGTACACGCCATACCAGCCGGAGATCTCGCAGGGCAGGCTGGAGGCGTTGCTCAACTTCCAGACGGCGGTCGCGGACCTCACCGGCCTCGACCTGGCCAACGCCTCCATGCTGGACGAGGCCACTGCGGCCGCCGAGGCGATGACGTTGATGCGAAGGACGTCCAAGTCGAAGTCGAACCGCTTCGTCGTCGATGCCGACACGTTGCCGCAAACGATCGCCGTTCTTCGGACCCGAGCGGACCCGCTCGGCATCGAGGTCTTCGTCCGTGAGCTGTACGCGGCGGACGCCGGCTTGCCGATCGGCGACTTCTTCGGGCTGCTGCTGGCCTACCCCGGCGCATCCGGCGCTGTCCGGGACCAGTTGAAGCTTGTCGAAGAAGCGCACAGTCGCGAGGCAAAGGTGGCGGTCGCGGCCGACCTGCTCGCCCTGACGCTGCTCCGCCCGCCGGGCGAGATCGGCGCCGACATCGCGGTGGGCAGCACGCAGCGCCTGGGCGTACCGCTCGGTTTCGGTGGCCCGCATGCGGGCTACCTGGCCGTTCGAACCGAGCTGCAACGTCAGCTCCCCGGCCGGCTCGTCGGGGTGTCGCACGACGACGCGGGTAATCCGGCCTATCGGCTCGCGCTGCAGACCAGGGAGCAACACATCCGCCGGGAGAAGGCCACCTCCAACATCTGCACCGCACAGGTGCTGCTCGCCGTCCTGGCGTCGATGTACACCGTCTATCACGGGCCGGAGGGCTTGCGGCGCATCGCTTCGAAGATCCACGTCCAGGCACGGATGCTGGCCAGGACCCTGGTCGACGGCGGTACAGCGGTGGAGCACACCGCCTTCTTCGATACCGTCCGAGCCATCGTGCCGGGCCGAGCACGGGCGATCGTTGCCGCCGCTCGGGAGCGGGGGATCAACCTCTGGCGCGACGGCGACGACGCGGTTCAGATCAGCGTCTCCGAAGCCACCAGCGCGGCGCACCTGGACGCGGTCGTCAACGCTTTCGGAATCGAACCGGAGCCAGGGCCGGGAACGGTCGGGGTCAACCCGCCGATCCCCCGCAGCAGCACCTTCCTGATCCATCCGGTGTTCCACGAACATCGTTCGGAGACCTCGATGCTGCGGTACCTGCGACGGTTGTCCGACATGGACCTGGCTCTTGACCGCAGCATGATCCCCCTCGGCTCCTGCACGATGAAGCTCAACGCCACCACCGAGATGGAGGCGATCAGCTGGCCGGAGTTCTCGGGTCTGCACCCCTACGCACCGGTCCAGGATGCTGCCGGACTACTCGAACTGGTCGACCAGCTGGAAGCCTGGCTGGTCGAGATCACTGGCTACGCGGCGGTGTCGTTACAGCCGAATGCCGGCTCGCAGGGTGAACTGGCCGGGCTGCTGGCGATCCGGGCCTATCACCGATCCCGCGGCGACGTGCACCGAACGGTGTGCCTGATCCCGGCGTCGGCGCACGGCACCAACGCCGCGTCCGCGGTGATGGCCGGAATGAAGGTGGTGGTGGTCGGAACCGACACCGGCGGCAACATCGACATGACCGATCTCGCAGCAAAGGTGACGCTGCACGGCGACAACCTTGCCGCCATCATGGTCACCTATCCATCGACCCACGGCGTCTTCGAAGACACCATCACCGCATTGGCTGCGTTGGTACATTCCGCTGGCGGCCAGGTCTACGTCGACGGAGCGAACCTCAACGCGCTGGTCGGCTTGGCAAGGCCGGGCGAGTTCGGTGGCGACGTCTCGCACCTGAACCTGCACAAGACGTTCTGCATTCCCCACGGTGGCGGAGGCCCCGGCGTCGGGCCGGTGGCGGTCGCCGCGCACCTTGCGCCGTTCCTGCCCAGCCATCCGCTGGGGCTCGATGTGCCGGGCACTTTTGGGTCGGTTGGCGCGATCTCGGCCGCGCCCTGGGGTTCGGCGTCGATCCTGCCGATCAGCTGGGCATACATCCGGATGATGGGCGCCGAAGGGCTGCGCCGCGCCACGCTGACTGCGATCGCCTCGGCCAACTACATCGCCCGCCGGCTCGACGAACACTTCCCCGTCCTCTATACCGATGCCGGCGGGTTCGTCGCGCACGAATGCATCCTGGATCTTCGCCCCCTGACTGCGGCGACCGGGGTGACCGTCGATGACGTGGCAAAGCGATTGGCGGACTACGGTTTCCACGCTCCGACGATGTCGTTCCCGGTGCCCGGAACGCTGATGGTCGAGCCGACGGAGAGCGAGGACCTGGCCGAGATCAATCGGTTCTGCGCCGCCATGATCGCGATCAAGGGCGAGATCGATCAGGTGGGAGCCGGCGTCTGGCCGCTGACGGACAACCCCCTGCGCGGTGCCCCGCACACAGCGGCGGCGCTGGCCGGGGACTGGTCACATCCGTACTCCCGGGCCAAGGCTGTGTTCCCGCCAGGTGTGGTTCCGGCTCACAAGTACTTTCCGCCGGTCGGTCGCATCGACGGGGCCTTCGGGGATCGCAACGTGGTCTGCTCCTGCCCACCGGTCGAGGCTTACGCGTAACGCACAGCCTCGAGTCCCCTGATCTGTACCGGCGCTGATCGACTCGCCGCGCAGCCTGGAGTTGTCCTGCAGGCTCAACTGCCCAGGACGCGGAGCAGCGTTGGTTGCAGGTCGGTCAGGTCGCCGACCGGCGTGAACGAGCCGCCACCGGCTCCCGCCAATTCGATCAGCGCCTCCGTGTTGACGTCGCCGGACAGACCGATGATGTCGAGGGTCACGCTGCGGTTCTGCGCGGCAAGAGCCGCGATGGAAGCCATCAGTGCAGTCCGCGAAACGCCGGGAGTCGAGTCGGGACCATCGGTCAGAACCACGACCCGATTGGGCCGACCGGCGACCGCCGACAACACCGCCTGCGCATAAGCCGCGCGAATCGCACCGTAGGTCCAGCTGTCGCCGCCGGGTTTGAGCGCGTTGATCTGCGCCGCGAGTACGACCGCCCTCGTTTGTCCGTCGACGGGGTCGGTCAAGGCGCCCAGGGGAACCCGGAGGGCATATCCGGTGGCGGCCTCGTGCGTCGAGAACGCCCACAAGCCGAAGAGCGCAGTCGGGCTCTTCTGGATGTCCGCGATGACGGCCGACTGGACCCACATGATCCGCTGCAGGTTGCCCTGTGGGGTGGTCATCGAGCTGGAGGTGTCCAACAGCAGGGTGACAGCTGGGCCGGACGGCTGTGCCGGCTGGGTCTGCTGCGCGGGCTGGATCTTCGGCCTACTGGTTGATGTGGCCGGCGGTCGGGCGGCCGTCGGCTGGGTGGTCGACGCTGTCGATGACCCCGTCGATGATCCCGTCGGGATGGGCAGGGACACCACCGCGGGTGCAGATGTCGCCGTTGGTGCTGACGTCGTCGCGGTCGGGGCTGTCGTAGGGACGGTCGTCGTTGCGACCGAAGGAGAGGGCGAGGTGGTCGAGATGCTGGGCGGTGCGGAGGAACGCGCAGCCGACCATGCCCGGCTCAGTAGGTCGCGGACCTTCTCGGTCGTCTCGGGCAGCCGGATCACTGCCGTCGAGAGGCTGACGCCGGCAGCTGTTCCCGGCCGTCCACCGGTCCGCAGGCCTGCCTTGGCAAGAATGGCCAGACCCTTCGGGTCGCGCAGGAACGCGTCGAACTTGGCCGCAGCGTCGGACATCGCGCTGTTGATCCATGGTGCTGTCAGCGGGATTGAGAGGATGGCGTCGCCGGCTGTGCCACCGGTGGGGTACACAGCGGTCAAGCCGGGAGGGTTCGCCGCGTTGAAGTCAACGAGTTCCGATTCCACCACCGGAACGGCGGAATAGGAGCTCGTACCGGCGGAGAGTTCGGTGAGTGCGGCCGCAGTCGTGGTCGGCGCGGTCGGCACGGACCGGGCGAGACGGAGCAGGGTGGGTGCGGCTGCCGCCACTGCCCCGGCCGCGATAGGCGCACCCGCGCCGCCGGGGGTCGACGACGCAAGGATCGACTCGAGGGCGTACCGCGAAGCACGATTGGTTCCCGGATCGGGCATGGCGACCTTCAGGCCGGACGCACCATCGGCCACGTTCCGCCAGCTGCCGACGGCGGCCCCAGGGGCGCCGCGGACCGCCAGCACCACTGGTGACGTCGCCAGATCGGTATTCGTATTGCCCGCAGTCATCGCGGCGTTGTCAGTATCGAGCGCGGCAACGTCGGCGGCGGAATCGACCACCCAGAGCCCTGGGGCGGGCGTCGACCGGCCTTTCCATCCGGCTGCCAGGGCCGCGACGGTGGAGGCACCGGACATGGCGCTGACGGAGACGGATACGCACGTCGACCGCGCGATCGGGCCGGTGGAGTTGAAGGCGGCGGCCACGTCGTTCACGGCCGCGGCCGCTCCCGGCGCCGCGACCACCGGCAGCACCGCGCTGCCGGTACACGCGAGTGGATCGTCGTGCCGGTTGATGATGACGAAGTATCCGACCGTGAGCGCGGCGACCACGACAGCGGTCACGGTTACCACCACGAGCCAGGCCGCCGGTCGCCGTCGTCGGCGACTTCCAGTGGCGTGACGCCCCATCGGTGGTCCTCATTCCTCGTGGTCAATGGAAAGGCGGATCTCTCCAATTCGTCGAACATCCCCGGTGGCCGCGGAGCCGAACTCAACTCTAGCCACGGCGGACCTTCGAACGGCAGGTCATCGCCGCGCCGCTGGGTCGCTGAGCAGTGCCCCGCCGGTCGCGCGGCGCCGCAGGAATCAGCGGAGTCAGGGTCACCGGGTCGGAAATCTCCGGGTCGAGATGGGGGAGCATCCCGGAAATACTCATTGCACGGGGCCGAAGGTGGAAGCTGACGGCATCACCTGACACCATGGTGCAAGAACGGTCGCCGTGCTCGGCGGACCAGCAATGCGCAACCGCGAGAGGACCCCACTGATGGCCAACCCATTCATCAAGGGATGGAAGTACCTGATGGCTCTGTTCTCGTCGAAGGTCGACGAGTATGCGGATCCGAAGGTGCAGATCCAACAGGCGATAGAGGATGCTCAGCGCCAACACGCCGCTCTGTCCCAACAGGCAGCCGCCGTGATCGGCAACCAGCGCCAGCTGGAAATGAAGCTCACCCGGCAGATGGGTGATGTTGAACGGCTGCAGTCCTCCGCTCGACAGGCTCTGGTTCTCGCCGACGAAGCCAGGACCAAGGGTGATGCAGCCAAAGCTGCCCAGTACGAACAGACGGCGCAGGCGTTCGCGACCCAACTGGTCGCGGGCGAGCAACAGATGGAAGACCTCAAGACCATGCACGACCAGGCGTTGCAGTCGGCGGAGCAGGCGAAGAAGGCCGTCGAGAACAACGCGATGGCGCTGCAGACCAAGCTGGCCGAGCGCACCAAACTGCTGTCGCAGCTGGAACAGGCAAAGATGCAGGAACAGGTTTCTGCGTCGCTGCAATCGATGTCCTCGTTGTCGGCCCCCGGTAACACGCCGTCGCTCGACGAGGTTCGCGACAAGATCGAACGCCGGTACGCCAATGCGCTCGGGTCGGCCGAGCTCAGCCAGAACTCGGTGGAGGGCCGGATGATCGAGGTGCAGAAGTCGACGCTCGACATGGCCGGCGCCTCCAGACTGGACCAGCTGCGCGCGCAGTTGCACCCGGAGCTGTCCGGGCAGCAGGCCAGAGCAATCGACCAATCGGCCACCGCGGCGTCGGCCACGCCCGGAATTGACCTCAACAAGCAAGGCTGATGCGCGGAAGGGCTGCCGGTCGGCTACTCAAGAACTCGGTTCTCAAGGGCGCCGCCGGCAATGGAGCTGCCGTTGCCATGACCCGCGGGGTCCAGGCGGCGGGGCAGGTCGGCGCCACCGCGACGGAGTTTCTCCGGGTGCGTCGCGACCCGGCTGAAATCGCGCGCCGGCGTCGGCAGGCGGCCGTTCGGCGGATCAAGATCTGGAGCGCCGGCGTCGCGGTCGGCGTGGCGAGCGGCGGTGCGTTGGCAGTGAGTGCTGCGGCGGATGGTCTGGTCACCTCGTTGATCTTCTCCATGGTGCTGGTGGCAGCCCTCATCCTCTGGTGTCTGTTGGGTGTGTTCCGCTCGGTGGCCGACCTCCGGCGTCGTAGCCGGGAGGTGGCGGGTATTCCGCCCCCGCAACCCAGTCGACGTGCTGTGGCACCGCAGATCCGTCCGGAGATCGGACGGCTCGATTCCTACTCGGACGGGCTCCGCCGCCTCGCGGAATTGCTGCCGGCCGTCGCCGACTCCGGCTTCGCCGGCCTCCGCCATGACGTCATCGCTTCCGCTGACGTGGCGGAAGAGTTGCTGCGGCGGCAGGCCCGTGAGTACACCCAAATCCGTCGTGCGGCATCGGCCGCTCCTCGCCCTGCGCAACCCACCTTGCTGGCAACAGCCGATCTGTTGGCGCAGCGCATTCGGTCTGGCGTGCAGGAATACGGCCGCCTTGTCGCCGCTGCGACGGACACGGTTGCGGCCTCCGCCGAGTTGTCGGGAGTTCTGGCCGACCTTCGGGACCCCGCCGAGCGGCTGAGCGCGCTCGCCATGGGCATGCGTGAGATCGCCCAGCATGCCGGTGAACCGGGGCCGGCGGCTCCGGCGGTCTGATCGTCGGTACGAGGGTTGTTCGTCGGTACGGGATCTGAACATCGGTACGAGGTCTCGTCGTCGATCTGACCCTCATGGGCTGCCGGTACCATCGGTTCTCATGCGTCTCACCGAGTTCCGAGCCCTGATGACGGCGCATTTCGGATCGCACCGGGCATCCTCGGTGGCGGCAGACCACGTTTTCTCGGCCTTGGGCGGACTGACCGCCGATGCGGCACTTGCTGCCGGTGAGAATCCCAAGAAGGTCTGGGCAGTCGTCTGCCAGACGTTCGACGTGCCGGCGGCTCTGCATCACGGACTACCGGACTGACCGACGCTCCACACCCTTCTTGTCCACGCAGCCGCTTTCTTCACCGCGCAGCCTTTTTTTCACCGCGCAGCCCCTTTCCTCACGGCGCAGCAC
>JBPCPG010000107.1:0-12181 GCA_050999445.1 Nakamurella sp.
GCGATGGTGGTGTCTGCCTTGGCGTTCGGATCGTCGACGGTCGCGCTGTGCGCTCTCGGGTGCTGCCTGATCACTCTCGCTGCGGATTCGAGGTCGTTCGGCGTGCGGCTGCCGTTGATTCCGCGCCAGGTCAACGAACGGTGGATCGGCGGCTACCGGCGTTGGGTGTACGCGTCCGGCTTCGGTGCGCAGATCGGCGTGGGGCTCGCCACCTACGTGATGACCGCCGCCGTCTATCTGACGCCGGCGCTGGGTGCGCTCAGCGGATCCGCCGGTTTTGCCCTGTGCGCCGGATTGGTGTTCGGACTGGTTCGCGGTCTGGCGGTGCTGATGAGTAGTCGGGCCCACGGACCTGAACCGCTGCTCGCGCTGCACCGGCGGTTGGCGGCTCTGGAGCCCTGGTCCCTGCGCGTCACGATGGTGGTGCAAGCCGGTGCGGTTCTGCTGTTCGGCTGGATGGCGCAGGGCCTTCCCGGCCTCGTCGTCGTCGGCGCTCTCTTGGCGACGGCCGCAGTAGGCAGACTCGCACGGTTGAAGCCGGCGCGGCGGATCGCCAGCGACGGCAGCGACGTTTCCCGGCCGACGCCTGCGCAGGTGCGCTGACCGCGATCTGTCGAGCGTCTGCGTGTCGAGGGGTCTGCGTGTCCGAGGGATCTGCGTGTCAAGGGGTCTGCGCGGTCGGTGAGGCACCATGGACGAGTGCCCGGCGCGGCGACCGGTCCTTCCGGTGTCTGCGATCGCTGGCCACCTGACGACCGGACACCGGACCGGCCGATGAATGAAGGAGTTGTATATGCCATCACGTAAGGCACGCACGCAGTGGAGCGGCGGTCTGCAGGACGGATCGGGAAAGGTCACGCTGGTCAGCTCCGGCGTGGGTACCTACGACGTCTCGTTCCCACGACGGGCGGCGGACGAGGCCGGCGGTACGACGAGTCCGGAAGAGCTGATCGCGGCGGCGCACACGTCCTGCTACGCCATGCAGCTCTCGGCGGTCATCGGCGAAGCCGGTGGCACGGTGAAAAGTCTGGTTGCCGACGCAGAAGTAGCGCTGGGTGCCGATCCGGCCGGCGGTTTCCGGCTGACCGGTATAAAGCTGACGGTGCGAGGTGAGGTCGACGGGCTGGATGCCGACGGTTTCGCCGCCGCTGCCCAAACGGCCAAGGAGACCTGCCCGGTGTCCAAGGCACTGACCGGCGTGGACATCACGTTGGACGCAGCCCTGGCCTGACCGGCACGCGCGGGTGTGCACGGCGCGGTACTGCCCGCCTGCAGTGCACGCCCGCGATCCGGCACCCGCGATCTGGCATGCACGGTCCCGCGCCAGCGGTCCGGCTGACGCGACCTGCGCCCACCGTCACAAGGACCGCTTCGCAGGCCGGGGCGGATTCACGCTTCGAATCCGGCAGGATCTCAGCCGACGAGTGAGGCTGGGGCGACGGCGTCGATTCCGTGAGCCGTACCAACTGCCAGATTGGCCAGGACACCCCGATGGGTCGTCAATCCCGCCGTCAGCGCCGAATCGGCGCGCAGCGCACCTTGCCAGCCCTGCCCGGCCAGCGCAGTGACATAGGGGAGGGTGGCGTTCGTCAGGGCGAACGTCGAACTGCGCGGAACCGCGCCGGGCATGTTCGCGACGCAGTAGAACACCGAACCGTGCACCTTAAAAGTCGGATCGTCGTGAGTGGTCGCGTAGGTGTCCTGGAAGCACCCACCCTGATCCACTGCGATGTCCACCAGGACGGAGCCCTCGCGCATCTGGGCGACGAGGTCGTTCGTGACCAGTTTCGGTGCCTTGGCCCCGGGAATGAGCACCGATCCGATCACCAGATCGGCCTCCCGCACCGCCTCGGCGATGTTGTACGCGTTGGAGGCGATGGTCAGGACGCGGCCGTGGAACTGGGTGTCCAAACGTCGGAGCGTCGGCAGCGACACGTCGATGACCGTCACTTCCGCCCGCATACCGAGCGCGATGGTGGCTGCGTGCATGCCCGCAACGCCGCCGCCGAGCACCAGGACCTTGCCGTTGGTCACGCCGGGCACGCCACCGAGCAGCACGCCGCGGCCGCCCTCGTTGCGCATCAGGTGGTATCCGCCGACCAGCGGTGCCATTCGTCCCGCGATCTCGCTCATCGGGGCGAGCAGCGGAAGGCTTCGGTCGTCGAGTTGGACAGTTTCGTATGCCACCGCGGTGGTGCCGGCCGCGAGCAGCCGATCGGTCAACGGGCGGTCGGCAGCCAGGTGCAGGTAGGTGAACAGCAATTGATCGGAGCGCAGTTGGTGATACTCCGATGCGATCGGCTCCTTGACCTTGACCACCATCTCCGCAGCCCAGGCCTCATCGGCGGTGGGCACGATCGAGGCGCCCGCCTGGACGAACTCCGCATTACTGATCCGGGAGCCCTCACCGGCACCGCTCTGCACCAGGACCTGATGTCCGGCGCCGACCAGGTGGTGCGCGCCGGCGGGGGTGAGGGCCACTCGGTATTCGCGGTTCTTGACCTCGGCCGGTACACCGATACGCATGGAAAACCTTTCGTCGTTTCGGGAAGCGATTTATCCTCGATTGTGAACTTGTGCTCGGAGACAGGGAAGATGTGTTCGCTGATGTTCGTTGCATATGGCTGCACGACGTGGAAAATTCGACGTGGAGCGCTGTTGGTCGGCTTTCGTCGCAGATTGTTCGGCTGTTGATCGGGCTCTCACCGATCGGAGAGGTTCGGTTGCTGCCACATGGACGCACCGCCACTGGATGATGTCGATCGAAGGATCCTGGCCGTGCTGGTGGCTGATGCCCGGACGCCGAACAACGCGCTGGCGGCGTTGGTCGGCATCGCACCTTCGACCTGCCTGGGGCGACTTCGGGCACTGCGAACCCGCGGCGCGATTCGCGGCTTCCATGCGGACATCGATCCAGCCGCGCTGGGTCGGCCGTTGCAGGCGATGATCTCGGTGCGACTCCAAGCCGGCGCCCGGAGTCGAATGGTCGCGTTCACGCGACGCATCCGAGCGCTCGTGGAGGTACAGGACATCTACTTCCTGGCCGGCGCGGATGATTTCCTGCTGCATGTCGCTGCAACAGACGCGGCCGGTCTGCGAGATTTCGTCGTCGACCAACTCTCGGCCCATCCGGAGGTGGCATTGACCGAGACCAATCTCATCTTCGAGCACCTGCGCGGAACCAACCCTGGATGACCTGGCGAAGGGCACGGGGGAGGGCCGCGAGGGAAGCGCACTGCGCAGGCACGATCCACCCGACGACCGGTGACCTACGATTTCGCCATGCCGAACTCAGCTGGACTTGCGCTGGCCACCGAACTGATGAGCGGGGCTGGAGTAGATCCGGTCGCGATCGCCGTCTTCGAGCATTCCTACCGGGTGTTGGCCTCCGGTGAAACCGGGATCCTTGCCGAGTCCGATCTGGAACCGATCGAATCGTTGCCCCGGCTTGCGGACCTGCACTTCGACGAGGAACGGGCCCGAGAGGCCCTGCGACGCACCGCCGTGGTCAAGCTCAACGGTGGTCTGGGGACATCGATGGGCATGGACAGGGCGAAGTCGCTGGTGGAGGTGCACGGGGGTCGAAGTTTTCTGGATGTCATCGCCGAGCAGGTGCTCTGTCTGCGAGCCGAGTTCGACGTGCAACTTCCGTTGCTGTTCATGAACAGCTTCCGGACGCAGCAGGACACGCTCGCCGCGCTCACCCGATACCCGCAATTGACCACCGAGGGCCTGCCGGCCGACTTCCTGCAGAGCCGCGAGCCGAAACTTCGTGCCGACGACCTCACGCCGGTGAGCTGGCCCGCCGATCCGGCGCTCGAGTGGTGCCCCCCTGGGCACGGCGACGTGTATCCGGCTCTGGACGCATCAGGCGTTCTCGATCAATTGCTGGACAAAGGCTTCATCTATCTTTTCGTGTCCAACTCGGACAACCTCGGCGCGGTACCCGACGCTCGGCTGGCGGCGTGGTTCATGGAGTCCGGCAGCCCGATCGGAGCCGAGTACTGCCGACGCACGCCGGCCGACCGGAAGGGCGGCCACTTGGCCAGGCGCCGAAGCGACGGCCGGTTGGTGTTGCGGGAATCGGCGCAGACCTCACCCGAGGACGGTCCCGCATTCGCGGACATCGACCGGCATCGGTTCTTCAACACCAACAATCTGTGGTTGGACCTGCGAGTGCTGCGGAAGACTCTGTCGGCCAAGCACGGCGTCCTCGGCCTGCCCATCATTCGCAACGCCAAGACGGTCGATCCGTCCGATCCGGCGTCGCCATCGGTGATCCAGATCGAGACGGCCATGGGATCGGCGATCGGAATGTTCGAGGGGGCGAGTGCGATCGAGGTGGCCCGAACCCGATTCCTGCCGGTCAAAGCCACCAGCGATCTGCTGGTGATGCGGTCCGACGCCTACGTCCTGACTGACCGTGCGGAGCTGAGGTTGGCTCCCGGCCGCACCGGCGCCCCTCTGGTCGAACTGGACGCCGGCTACCGGCTGCTGTCCGACTTCGACGCCCGCTTCCCAGCCGGTCCACCTTCCCTTGTCGGCGCTGAAAAGCTTGCCGTGCATGGCGACTGGACTTTTGGAGCCAACGTTCGAGTAGTCGGGACCGTCGAGATTTCGGCGGACGGCTCACCCGGTCGTATTCCCGATGGGGCAGCGCTCGGCGGCGACCCGGCGCCGGTGGGTCGGTCTGATCCGGCACAGCGATGACCCGGGACGGCGCTCACGACGTCGCGGACACCGGAGCAGACCTGCGTACAGTCTCGTCGAAGGTCGTCTACCAGAGCCCTTGGATGCGCGTCCGGGAGGACCAGTTCGAGCGGGCCGACGGCACCGGCGGTGTGTACGGCGTCGTCGACAAGCCCGACTTCGCCATCGTGCTGGCAACCCAGGACGGGTTCTTCCACCTCGTCGAACAATTCCGGTATCCCATCGGCCGTCGGTCCTGGGAGTTTCCGATGGGAGGCTGGCCGCCCGGGGCGGGTGGCTCCAGCCTCGAACTTGCCAAGGCCGAACTACGCGAGGAGACCGGCTTGACGGCCGGGCGGTGGCGGGCACTCGGTCACCTCTATGAAGCCACCGGATTCTGCTCGCAAGGCTTCGACATCTTTCACGCCACCGATCTCACCTCCGGCGATCACGCCCGAGAGGAGACCGAGGCCGACATGGTCCATCGCCGTTTCTCCGAAGCCGAGGTCCGCGCCATGATCGTCGATGGCACCATCGTCGATGCTGCGACGGTGGCCGCCTACGGGTTGTGGGTGCTGCAGGCTTGACCGGTCGTCCACATCGCGGGCCGGACGCACGTGGAAGGCCGCGATGATCGGGCCGACCGGGGGCACTAGCTAGACTCGGACCGCCGGGTGGGATCGGACAACAGGAACGGTGCTCGAGATGTCGGACGCGGATCCGCAACGATCGGGGACCGGCGCCGACGTGGGCGAGCCGATCGATTCGAGCGGGCCGGCCGGCAGCACGATGGAGAACTCCTCGCATCGCATCTGGACCATTCCGAACCTGCTGTCCTTCCTGCGTCTGCTCGGCGTTCCGCTGTTCCTGTGGTTGTTGTTGAGCCACCCGCCGCACGACGGTTGGGCGCTGGTAGTGCTCGCGATCAGCGCCCTCACCGATTGGGCCGACGGCAAGCTGGCGCGCCTGCTGGGTCAGTACAGCAAGCTGGGGGAGATCCTTGATCCCGCGGCGGACCGGCTCTACATCTTTGCGACCTTGATCGCCTTCGTCCTTCGCGATTTCATTCCCTGGTGGGTCGCGGCCCTCATCATCGGTCGTGATGTCGTGCTTGCCGTCGGTCTGCGGTTGGTCAGGAGCCACGGCTATTCCGCGTTGCCGGTCCACTACCTGGGCAAGGCCGCCACGTTCTGCCTGCTGTACGCGTTCCCACTGCTGTTGCTGGCGCAGGGTGGCTCGCTGCTCGCCCAGATCTCTGCGCCCTTCGGTATCGCTTTCACCATCTGGGGCATGGTGCTCTATCTCTGGTCAGGTGCTCTGTACGTCGGGCAGGTCGGATGGGTCATCCGCCGAACCCCGGTGACCCCGCCGAGCCGCCGGGCTGTCGGTGGCTGAACCGCGGAACGTCCCGAACCAGAGTCCCGGGCTGGACGGGGCCGGGTGGACCGTAGCGTCGCTGCGCCACCCTTCGCCGCTGCTGGAATCGCTGGTCAGTGAACATCTCGACCCCGGTTACCAGGCCGCGGCCGACCGCAGGACCGCTCACCATGCACCGCTGCCCGCGCCAACCAGATTGCGGTTGCGCAGCTATCTCGTGGCCGGCTCGGTGGTGCTGGGAACGGTACTGGGGATCGCGGCAGGCAGCACTCACGATGAGTCCGCAGGAACCGCCAAGGCGCGGCTCGCGCTCCGGAACGACATCGACGATGCGCAGGCGCAGCAGAACCGGTTGGTGGCCACCGAGCGTTCCCTGCTCGGGGTCATCCACGCCGCCCAGACCTCGTTGGGCGCCGGCGGCCCGCTACAAACGGTGCGAATGCTGGAGTCGATGGGCGGACTGACGGCCGCTCGCGGCCCGGGCCTGACCGTGGTGATCGACGGGTCAACGGCCAGTTCCGGAGCCGGCGTGATTCTGGACAGGGATGTCCAACTCCTCGTCAACGGGTTGTGGGCGGCGGGCGCGGAGGGGATCGCAATCGGCGGTGTGCGGTTGCGGACCACCAGTGCGATCCGGCAGGCCGGTGGTGCGATCCTGGTGGACAACCGTCCGGTTTTTTGGCCGTTGACCGTCGAGGCCATCGGGAACCCCGCCACCCTGCACGTCAACTTCGTCGACACCGTGGGCTTCGGCCGCTTCCAGAGTTTCGTCTCGCTGTACGGCGTGCGGTTCGACGTCTCCGCGCAGAGTTCGTTGACCCTCCCGGCCGGCATTCCGGTGAACCTGCAGTACGCCAAGGCGATCACCGGAACGGTCACCCCGTCACTTCGGGACGCGACACCACCCACGTTCCCGGCGCCCGACCGCCCTACCGCCAACCCATCCTCACCACCGACGTCCTGAAGCGGACAGGTACACCTTCGCCCGTACAGTTCGCTACCAACCACCTGTCGTGAAGCAGCTGCCCTGGCAACACGCCACCACCACGAGCAGAGTTGACCGTTCACCGATCTCGAGGAGCCGGACTTGTACGCCGCCTTTGCACTCGCCATCGGCGTGGCGGTCGGATTGTTCCTGCACCCGACCGTTCCCGAGTGGCTGGCCCCCTACCTCCCGATCGCGGTCATCGCCGCGCTCGACGCGGTGTTCGGGGCGCTCCGGGCACATCTGGCGAAGATTTTCGACGCGAAGGTGTTCGTCATCTCCTTCATCGCGAACGTGCTGGTTGCGGCGTTCATCGTGTTCCTCGGCGATCAGCTGGGTGTCGGTTCGCAATTGTCCACAGCCGTCGTGGTGGTGCTGGGCATCCGCATCTTCGGCAACGCGGCCGCCATCCGTCGGCACATCTTCAAGGCATGAACGGCACCGAACCGGCCGCTGGGTCGATCGAGGAACCCGGTCCGGTTTCCGACCATCGGGTACTGGCGCGACGAACCATCGCGACCAGAGCGGCGGTCGCCGTGCTGTGTGCCGTTCTCGGTTTTGCGGGCGTGATCCAGGTGCGTCGTACTGCTGCCGGCGACACCCTGTCGTCGGCCCGCCCGGACGACCTGGTCCAGATCCTGGACGGGTTGCAGCGTCGGGAGGACGACCTCAATACGGAGATTGCCACTCTGCAGGAAACGCTCACCCGCCTACAGGGGAGGGGGGCATCGTCGGCGGAAGCACTGGCAGAGGCGAATCGCCAGGCAGAGGCTCTCGGAATTCTGACCGGCACGGTGCCGACCGAGGGTGCCGGCGTACGAATCGTCATCTCCGATCCGGAGCGTCGCGTCCCACCCGAGCTGCTACTGGATGCGCTCGAGGAGCTCAGGAACGCCGGTGCCGAGGCGTACCAGATCGGACCGGTGCGGGTCGGGGTTCAATCCTCGTTCAGCGGTGCGGGCGGTGCGATCACCCTGGACGGCGTCGCACTCGCAGCGCCCTACACCGTGCTGGCCATCGGCGATCCTCCGACGCTCGCTGCGGCCATGGCCATTCCGGGTGGCGTCGTCGACACCGTGCGGCGGGCGGCCGGCTCGATGACGACCACTGCGGTGCAGCGGGTGAGCATCCACGCCTTGCGACCCGCCCGGGCACCGCTCTACGCTCGGCCGGCCGGGGGCTGAAGCCACGTGACACCCAACCAATGAGAGGCCGGACGCCGTGATTCCGCAGGACCTGCACTACAGCACGGACCACGAATGGATTCGCAGCTCCGGAGAGGACACGGTCCGGATCGGCATCACCGACTATGCCCAGAACTCACTCGGGGACATCGTTTTCGTCCAGATGCCGGAGCCGGGTACGACGATGAGCCCTGGCGACTCGATCGGGGAGGTGGAGTCCACCAAGTCGGTATCGGACATCTTCGCTCCGGTCAGCGGAACGGTGATCTCCCGCAACGATGCTCTCGATTCGACGCCGGAGTTGGTGAACGCCGACCCCTTCGGCGACGGCTGGATGATCGAGGTGCAGCTGGACGATCCCGGCGAGCTCTCCGAGCTGCTCGACGCGTCGGGATACGCGGAATTGGTCGGCGAGGCCTGAGCTGGTCCGGTCGTCGGTGCTCATCGGTGCGGAGGCGAGGGCCCTGAGGGTGCACCTCGACAGCATCGGCACGGTACGGTCGTCAGCAACCGATCACCCTCCGTTGGGCTCCATCCGGCGGCGCCAACAGAATTTCGTCCTTCACGAAGGAGTGCCGAGTGACAAGCAGTGAGTCCCCGTCCGGTTACCCCAGGTCAGCGGATGCCGCAGCTGACTCGACGACGGTTTTTTCCGCCGGGTTGTTCGGCGGCGACGCAGAAGCCACCGAGGTCGGCTTGGGCGGTCTGGAAGGACTGGGCTCCGGATCGGCCCTGCTCGTGGTCAAGCGCGGACCCAATGCGGGATCGCGGTTCCAGCTCGACAAGGAAGTGGTCAGCGCCGGGCGGCACCCGCAGAGCGACATCTTCCTGGACGACGTCACCGTTTCCCGTCGGCACGCGGAGTTTCGACGAACGGCGCAAGGCTACGAAGTGTCCGACGTCGGATCGCTCAACGGCACGTACGTGAACCGTGAGCCGATCGAGTCGTCCTCGCTGTCCAACGGCGACGAGGTTCAGATCGGTAAATTCCGTCTGGTGTTCCTGACCGGGAACCAACCGGCTGGCGAAGCCAGGTCATGACGGCGGCGGGCCTTCCCTGGACCGGAGTGGCCAGCATCGGTTCTGTTCTGACGCGGTTGAAGTCGGACTTCCCGGACGTGTCGATCTCCAAGATCCGATTCCTGGAATCGGAAGGGCTCGTCACTCCGCACCGGACCCCGTCGGGGTACCGACAGTTCTCGGCGGCCGACGTCGAACGGCTGCGCTACGTACTCGCAGCTCAACGGGACCACTATCTTCCGCTGAAGGTCATCAAGGAACATCTGGACGCGATCGACCGCGGTCTGGAACCGGCTACTCCGAGTCCGCGGTTACCGCGCGCGCTGGTCTTCGCCGAAGGCCCCAGTGCCCGCGATTTCGCCCCGGCTGCCGAGGTCCGAATGACCAGAGCGGAAGTGCTGGCCGAATCCGGTCTGCTGGCCGCAGATCTCATCGAACTGGAGCAGTACGGGCTGCTGGCGGTCGGGACCGGCGGCTATTTCGACGTCGATGCCGCGCTCATCGCCACGACGGTCGCTGAACTGCTGGCCGCCGGGCTGGAACCGCGCCATCTGCGGCCGTTCCGCACGGCCGCGGAGCGGGAGGCGGCCCTGGTCGCTCAGCTCGTCGCAGCACAAGCGCGCCAGAAGGACCCAGACGCCAGAGAGCGTGCCGGCGCAGCCGCTGCCACCGTCGCGGCCACGGTTCTTCGCCTCCACGCCCTGCTGGTGAAGGCGGGACTCAAACGCGAGTTGGGCACCTGACCTGCCCGCTCCGTCGTGGATGGAGCTGTGCCCACCCGTAGGAACCGCGCCCCGTGTAGCGTTCCTGCCAGAACCAGGAGGGCCTACCGAGATGATCGAGATGCGCATCGTCGGCGTCCATGTCGAGATGCCGAATTCGCAACCAATACTGATGCTCACCGAGATGGCAGGACCACGAAGTCTTCCGATCATGATCGGTTCTGTGGAGGCCACGGCCATCGCGATGCATCTTCAGGGCGTACGTCCGGCGCGGCCGCTGACCCACGATCTGCTCGGAAAGGTGATCACCGCGCTGGGTCGCAAGGTGGAGCAGGTCCGGGTGGTCGACTTCCGGGAGGGCACCTACTTCGGAGAACTCGCCTTCGACGACGGGACCACCGTGTCCGCCCGCCCTTCCGACGCGGTGGCGCTGGCGGTGAGGGTGGGCATTCCGGTGTTCGTCGAAGACGCCGTACTGGCCGAGGCCGGCGTGGTGATTCCGGAGGAGGCAGAGGACGAGGACGGCGAGCCGGTGGGGGGCGAGCCAGAGGATGCCGAGGACGAGGTCGAGCGATTTCGCGAGTTCCTCGACTCGGTATCCCCGGAGGACTTCGACAAGTCCTGAGCCCGGCGGTTCCACCAGCATGCGCCCGAGATCCAGGGCCACCTGCAAGCGTGATCGAGGGCGGACGGAGCCTGCGGACGGCGTAACCCTGAAGTGAAGGTTGAGGACACGCCGAGCCGAGCGTTGACCGCCGACGCGCCGGGGCCTACCGTCAGGTCAAGTGCGGCGCCGACAACTGTCGCCGTTCCAGCGGATGCCGCGCTCGCGCTCCTCGTTGCGGAACGGGCTGGCAGGTGTGTCGGTTTGCACCGCGTACCAGCACGATCTGGCCACTGAATGGTGGCACGACAGGACAGGAAAGGTGGCGCCATGCGCGAGAGCGAACAGGGCGCGCTTTTCCCGGACGACTCCCGGCCGGACGACTACGTCGGGTATCGCGGTACCACCGCATGTCAGGTGGCCGGCATCACTTATCGGCAACTCGACTACTGGGCCAGAACATCACTGGTGATGCCGACTGTGCGCGATGCGACGGGTTCAGGAACTCAACGGTTGTACTCGTTCAAGGACATCCTGGTGCTCAGGGTCGTCAAGCGACTTCTGGACACGGGCGTCTCGCTGCAGAACATCAGGGTTGCGGTCGAGCATCTGCGATTGCGCGGCATCGAAGACCTGGCCGGCGTGACACTGTTCTCCGACGGCGCCACGGTGTACGAATGCACCTCGGCGGAGGAGATCGTCGACCTGCTGCAGGGCGGCCAGGGTGTGTTCGGCATCGCCGTCGGCGGAGCCATGCGTGAGATGACCGGAACGTTGGCCGCATTTCCGGCCGAGCGGGTGGACGGAGATCGGGTCGTCCAGGTCGGGCACGACGAGCTCGCCCGCCGTAGACAGACCCGCAACGCCGGCTGAGGTCCGAGGCGGCTGGGCGCCTGCTCCGCTGGTGCGGCTTCGGTCGCACCTCGTCCTCGCGTCAGCTCCCGCCTCTCTCGACTTTCCCGGCATCTCACCCCCTTCCGTCAGCTAGCGACTTTCTTCCCAGCCCTCGGCGCCTCAGGCGCCGAGGGCGTTCTCTTGCCCAGGGCGCCCGCCGAGCCGGGTCATCCGGCTCTGGCCGGATCGCCGGTGGGCTGATTTCCTGAGCATGGCTAGTAATGAGGTAAACTAACGATATGACCATGAGCCCGGCCGTCGTCCGTCCAGAGCCCTTGTCGGAGGCCGAGCCGATCGGAATGCTGATCTCGGTGGAAGACGTCGCCGCACTTCGCGGATCGGTGCTGATCCTGGCTCGCCGGCTTCGCCATCAGCAGGCGGGTGATGAGTTGTCCGCGTCGGAATCCGCGGTGCTGGGCCGGATCGGTCGGCAGGGACCGTTGACTCCGGGACAGCTCGCCAGATCCGAACACGTCCAGCCACCGTCGATGACGCGCCTGATCGAGCGGCTGGAGGCGAAGGGATATCTGCGGCGCGCTCCCGATCCGTCCGATCGGCGCCAGGTGCTGGTGTCCAGGACGGCGGAGGGCGAGGAATTCGTCGAGCGGTCAAGGGCCGTTCGCACCGCCTGGTTGAGTAGCCAGGTCGGCAAGCTCGACGCTGCGGGTCAGCTGCATCTCGCCACCGCGATCCCTGCTCTGGTCGC